>JBKKAU010000380.1:0-4692 GCA_046714475.1 Thermoanaerobaculia bacterium | reverse complement strand
AGACATCTGGCGCGCCTCGGTGCGCGTCCTCGACGCGTCGGTCGAGAAGGCCTACGGCGGAAAACGAAAAATCGAGTGGCTCGAGGTGTACGCCGGTGAGAAGGCGTTCACCAAGTTCAACAACTGGCTCCCCGACGAGACCGTCGAGGCGTTCCGCGAGTACATCATCGGAATCAAAGGGCCGCTCACCACGCCGATCGGCGGCGGCATCCGCTCGCTCAACGTCGCGCTGCGCCAGCAACTGGACCTCTACGTCTGCCTGCGCCCTGTGCGCTACTATGACGGTGTTCCGTCCCCCGTGAAGCAGCCCGAGAAGGTCAACATGGTGGTCTTCCGCGAGAACACGGAGGACATCTACGCCGGCATCGAGTGGGAGGCCGGCTCGGAGCAGGTGAAGAAGGTCCTCGCCTTCATCGAGAAGGAATTCCCGAAGGACTTCAAGAAGATCCGGTTCCCGGGCTCGGCCGGCGTCGGCCTGAAGGTCGTCTCCCGTGAGGGCACCGAGCGACTCGTCCGCGCGGCGATCGAGTACGCCATCCGCCTCGAGCGGAAGAGCGTCACCTTCGTCCACAAGGGCAACATCATGAAGTACACCGAGGGTGCCTTCCGGAACTGGGGCTACGCCCTCGCCGAGAGGGAGTTCGGGGACAAGGTCTACACCTGGGAGCAGTGGGAGCGGACGAAGGCGTCGAAGGGTGAGGAGGCCGCGAACGCCGAGCAGAAGAGCGCTCTCGCGTCCGGCAAGATCCTCGTGAAGGACGCCATCGCCGACATCACGCTCCAGCAGGTGCTCACGCGCCCGGAGGAGTTCGACGTCGTGGCGACGCTGAACCTGAACGGCGACTACCTCTCCGACGCCCTCGCCGCGCAGGTCGGCGGACTCGGGATGGCGCCGGGCAGCAACGAGGGGGACGGCTACGCCGTCTTCGAGGCGACGCATGGGACCGCGCCCAAGTACGCCAACCAGGACAAGGTCAACCCCGGCTCGCTGATCCTCTCCGGCTGCATGATGCTGCGCTGGCTCGGCTGGCCCGAGGCGGCCGACGCGATCGAGGAGTCCCTCGCCCGCACCATCGCCCAGAAGCGGGTCACCTACGACCTCGAGCGGCAGATGGAGGGCGCGACGCTCCTCAAGACGTCGGAGCTCGCCGAGGCCATCGTGGAGAACCTGTGATCCCCTTCCTTATTAGATAGAGAACGGAGACCCCGATGCGATACAAAGTCACCGTGGTGGGCGCCGGCAACGTCGGCGCGACCACCGCTCAACGGATCGCCGAGGCCGAGCTGGCCGACGTGGTGATGGTGGACGTGGCCGCCGACCTGGCGACAGGCAAGGCCCTCGACATGATGGAGGCCGCGCCGATCCTCGGCTTCAACGCCCGGATCACCGGCGGCGGCGACTACGCCCCGACCGCCGGCTCGCACGTCTGCGTGGTCACCGCCGGCCTGGCCCGGAAGCCCGGCATGAGCCGCGACGACCTGCTCAACAAGAACGCCGAGATCATCAAAGGCGTCACCGAGGAGCTGGTCAAGTATTCGCCCGACACCATCATCATCATGGTGACCAACCCGCTCGACGCCATGTGCGAGGTGGCGCGCCGCGTCTCCGGCTTCCCGCGCGAGCGGATCTTCGGCATGGCCGGCGTGCTCGACGCCGCCCGCATGCGCTGGTTCATCGCCGACGAGCTCAAGGTCTCGGTCGAGGACGTCGACGCCTTCGTCCTCGGCGGCCACGGCGACACCATGGTGCCGCTGCCGCGCTACGCCACGGTCAACGGCGTGCCGCTGCCGCAGCTCCTGCCGGCCGACAAGATCGAGGCGATCAACGACCGCACCAGGAACGGCGGCCTCGAGATCGTCAACTACTACAAGCAGGGCTCGGCCTACTACGCGCCGTCGGCGGCCAGCTACGAGATGGTCGCGGCGATCCTCAAGGACAAGAAGAAGATCCTCCCCTGCGCCGTGCTGCTCCAGGGCGAGTACGGCTTCGACGACCTCTTCATCGGCGTGCCGTGCCGGCTCGGCCTCGGCGGCATGGAGCAGGTGATCGAGCTCAAGCTGACCACCGAGGAGAAGGGCGCGCTCCAGAGGTCCGTCGAAGCGGTGCGCAGCCTGGTCGACGCGCTGCCCAAGCAGTAGGGCAGGCGGCCGGGCAGGACGCGGCCCTGCCCGGCCCACCCTCCTCTCTCGCGGTCCGCTCCGAAACCGAAACTCCCGCCTCCCATCTCCGTATTTGATCTCGATGCGAGGATCGCGCTCTCTCCTCCTCTGGGTCCTGTTGGGTGTCGCCGGGGTGCTGCTCCTGATCTGGGGCTACCCCAAGGCCTTTCCCTTCGCGCCGCGGAATTGGCAGCTGACGCGCGACGAGGCCGTCGACCTCGCGCTCGAGCGTCTGCGCGACCTGGGCGAGCCGGTCGAGGACCCCTATGTCGCAGCCGCGTTCTCCCCGGACCTGGGCCTCGAGCGCCGGCTGCAGCTCGCCTTGCGTGATCACGATCCGGAGTGGCTGCGTCGATCGGGGCTCTCCGCGCAGGTGCTGGGCTGGGAGGTCCACATCTATCCGTCCGACGCCTTGCGCGAGGACTGGACCTATCTCGCCCGGGTCTCCCTCGCCGGAGACGTCCACGTCCTGCGTCTGCGGCTCGACCCTCAAGCCAAGGGCGCGCCGATCTCCTCCCAGGAGGCGCGCGACCGCGCCGACGCGTTTCTCGCGACGCAAGGGATCGACCTCTCCCGCTATGGCGAGCCGCAGATCCGCACGGTCCAGCTCTCCGGCCGCACCGATACGGTCGTGCGTTACCCCGACGGGGTCTACAACCCCTGGAAGGGGGCCACTCACGGGACCTCGGTGCTCTTCGCCGGAGACCGCCTGGCGGGGATGCAGCCCTGGCTCGAAGATCCTGAAGAGCGGCAGCTCCAACGGACGCTGCGCCCGATGTCGTTCACCTTCATCGCCTGGCTGATGGTGGTGATCATGCTCTCGGTCATGCTGGCCCCGCCATTTCTCAAGCGCTACCACGCGGGAGAGATCGGCGTGCGCCGGGCCGGTCAGATCTTCCTGCTGGTGGCCGGCTGCGGCATCCTTATCAACCTGCTGACCATCCGGGCGGCCTCCCAGGGCGTCGGCATGGGGCTCGTCTCGCGGGCGCAGACAAGTTGGCTCTGGGGCCTGTTCGTCATCATCTTCAACGTCTTCCCGATCGCCCTGGTCGGGTTCTTCGCCTGGTCGGTCGGCGAGTCGATCTGCCGCGAGAGCTGGGGCCGCAAGCTGGCGGCGTTCGACGCCCTGTTCCAGAAGGAGTGGGGCAACGCCACGGTCGCGAGGGCCTCCCTAGTCGGCTGGATGGCGGGCCTGCTGGTCGCCGGCGGCACGGTGGCCCTCCTGGTCGCCCTCCAGGGTTGGGATGTCTGGCCGCTCTATTCGGCGACGCAGACGTTCCAGTCCCGCTGGCCGGTGCTCGAGCTGCTGCTCTCCAACGCCTACGTGCTGCCGGCCTACATGACCGCGGTGCTCTGCGTCTTGCCGGGAGTGGCGAAGCGGCTGGGGGTCGTCGCCGGAGCCGTCGCCGCGGTGCTGGTGGCGATGATCGCGATCCTGCCGCCGGTGCTGCCGCTGCCGCTCGGCCGCGGGCTGCCCGTGCTGCTGTTCATCGCCGCCGCGCCGGTGGTGCTCTTCCTGGCCTACGACCTGCTGACGGTGCTGACGGCCGGGATCGTCCTCTATGCCGTGCTCGGCGTCTACCCGCTGCTGACCGCGGACGATCCGTCGCTCCAGTTCCAGGGGGCGCTCGCCCTGGCGCTCACGGCGGCGCCGCTGATTGCGAGCTTCCGCTATCTGGGCAGCGACAGGGAGTTCGTCTACCGCTACGAGGACGTCCCGCCGCACGTGCGCCGCATCGCCGACCGCGAGCGCCAGCGGGTGGAGCTCGAGACGGCGCGGCGCATTCAGAGCTCGATCCTGCCGGAGCTGCCGCCCCGGCTCGCCGGGGTGGACATCGCCCACGCTTATCTGCCGGCGAGCGAGGTGGGCGGCGACTTCTACGACGTGCTGGCGCTGGAGGACGGCCGCCTGGCGGTCGCCGTCGGCGACGTGGCGGGGCACGGCGTCTCCTCCGGGCTGGTGATGTCGATGGCCAAGTCGGCCCTGGCCGTGCAGGTGACCTTCGACCCGGACGTCGCGGCGGTCTTCCGGACGCTCAACCGGGTGGTCCACCAGACGGCGAGGAAGCGCCTTCTCGCGACGCTCTGCTACGCCCTGCTGGACCCCAAACGGCTCGAGCTGCTCTATGCCAGCGCCGGCCACCTCTATCCCTACCGGATCACCGCCGCCGGCAAGGTCGAGGCGCTGGAGTCGACCGCCTATCCCCTGGGAGTCCGCGGCATCCTCAAGGTCGAGCCCCGCACCGCGAACCTGGAGCCGGGAGACACCCTCTTCCTCTTCAGCGACGGCCTGGTCGAGGCCCGGAGGGAAGGCAGCGACGAGCAGTTCGGCTTCGACCGCCTGGAGCAGAGCCTCGCCCGCCACGCTCCCGGCGGAGTCGACGCCATCCGCGACGGCGTCCTCGCCGACGTCGTCCGCTTCACCCATCACGCCCCGCGCGAGGACGACCAGACGATTCTGGTGCTGCGGTTGCCGTAGGCCTCACCCCCGTGGCCCATAGGCGCTAACTTTGGCTGGAGAGAGGGCGGTGG
>JBKKAU010000379.1:0-1975 GCA_046714475.1 Thermoanaerobaculia bacterium | reverse complement strand
ACGTCTGGCTGGTCGCCTTCTCCGCCGAGGAGTCGGGCCTGCTCGGCTCGGCCGCCTGGACGCGCACGCCGCCCGCGGGCCTGGGGACCCAGGACATGGTCGCCATGCTCAACATGGACATGGTGGGCCGGCTGCGCGACGACAAGCTCACCGTCTTCGGCGGCGACTCGGCCGAGGAGTGGGACGCCCTGGTGCAGCCGGCCTGCAAGCAGGCAGGGCTCGCCTGCGCGCTCGACGGCGACGGCTTCGGGCCTTCGGATCACAGCACCTTCTACGCCGCGGGCGTGCCGGTGTTGCACTTCTTCACCGGCGTGCACGACGACTACCACAAGCCGACCGACGACACGGACAAGGTCGACGCCGCGGGCGGCGTCCGGGTGGCGGGCCTGGTCGCCGACGTCGCCGGCTCCCTCGCCGGCCGGTCCGGGCGCCTGACCTACAAGAGCGCGCCGGCCCCCGTCCCGCAGGGAGACCAGCGCTCCTACGGCGCCTCGCTGGGGACCGTGCCCGACTACGCCGGCGACGGCCGGCCGGGCGTGCTCCTCGCCGGCGTCCGGCCGGACAGCGCGGCGGAGAAGGCCGGCATGCGGCGCGGCGACCTGCTCGTCGAGCTGGCCGGCACGCCCATCCGGGACATCCAGGACTTCATGTTCGTGCTGCGCAAGGTGAAGCCGGGCGACGCGTCCACCGCCGTGGTGATACGCGGCGAGCAGCGGATCGAGCTCGCCGTCACCTTCGGCGGCAATCAAAAAAGGTGACCCCCATGCCTCGATCCATCCGACCAATCCTCTTCCTCTTTCTCTGCCTGCTCCTCGTTTCGGCCGCGTTGCCTGCAGCCGAGGTCGACTACGGCAGGAAACTCGACGAGCTCGCGGCCCGCAAGGGAGAGGTGAACGAGAGCGAGCGCCTGGCTCAGCTCTTCGACCTCTATATGGGGGCGCTGCTCCAGGCGATCCCCGAGCAGGCGACGTACATCGGCCATCCCGGCTTCAACGACCGCTGGACGGACCGGTCGCTCGCCGGCATCGAGCGCCAGCAGGAGATGGTGCGCCGGCTCCTCGCCGCCGTCCAGTCGTTCGACCGGGACCGGCTCACCCCGGTGGAGCGCGACTCCTACGACCTCCTGCGGCGCCGGGCCGAGGGGCTGGTCGAGGGCTTCCGCTTCCCCACGAACTGGATCGCCATCCACCAGGTGGGCGGGGTCCATCAGGTCATCCCCCAGACGATCGCCTCGATGCCGGCGCAGACGGTGGACCACTACGAAGACATCCTGGCCCGCCTGCGCGGACTCCCCAGGGTGGTCGACGAGACGCTCGTCCTGCTGGGCAAAGGGCTGGAGACCGGAGTGACGCCGCCGCGGATCACCCTCGGGGACGTCCCGCGCCAGCTCGAAGCCCTGGCGGTGGACGATCCGGCGAAGAACCCGCTGGCCGGCGCCTTCCAGAAGATCCCCGAGAGCATCCCCGCGCCGGAGCGCGAGCGCCTGCGCCGCGAGGCGGCCGAGGCCCTGTCGGGACAGGTCGCCCCGGCCTTGCGCAAGCTCCGCGACTACTTCGTGGGGACCTACATACCGGGTACGCGGCAGACGATCGCCATGCGCGACCTGCCGGACGGCGAGGCCTGGTACGCCTACAACGCCCGGCAGTCGACGACGACCGACCTGACGCCGCAGCAGATCCACGACCTCGGCCTTCGCTAGCTGGAGGGGTTGCGCGGCGAGATGGACGCGGTCGCGCGCGAGGCGGGCGCGCCCTCGCGTTTGGCCTATATCCAGACGCTCAGGACCGACCCGCGCTACTTCGCGACGACGCCGGAGCAATTGCTCCAGGCGACCGCGCGCATGCTCAAGAATATCGACGGCCAGCTGCCGGGCCTGTTCGGCCGGCTGCCGCGCCTCACCTACGGCATCCGTGAGATCCCGGCCGAGATCGCCGAGGGCACGACCACCGCTTATTATTCGCAGGGCTCGCCGGAG
>JBKKAU010000378.1:0-4100 GCA_046714475.1 Thermoanaerobaculia bacterium | reverse complement strand
CACCTGCCGGTTGGTCAGCGCGATCTCGTAATAGCTCGGTTCGTGAGCGCTCGTCACGTCGGTTCGCATGCCATCCATAACCCCTCGATTCTACCGCGCCTTCCTGATGGTTATGGAATCGGCATCGAAAGCGTCGCCTCCGGCAGGCACCGGGAGGCGTCGCAAGGTTGAAAAGTGACGAGCAGGCGGACCCCGCCCGGAGGATCGGGCTCGACTCTACCCACCTCGCCGGTGACCTCCACCCGTTGCTCGTAGACGGCGAGCGGCTTGTGGGCGAAGTCCGGCTGGAGCTCGTCCGGCTCCGGATAACTCAGGTTGCGCAGCTCCACGCCTTCCGCCCGCACTGCCGTGGCGATCAGGTACTCCTCCGAGGCGGGGTTGGCCTGGATGTGCCAGCCGGGCTCGATCTCCAAGGCCAGCCGGAAAGGCCGCCAGCCGTCGCTCGCCTCTCCCAGCTCCAGCCGCGCCGAGACCAGGTGCTCCGCCTCCTTCTCCAGCTTGTTGACCCCCGCGGCCGAGGCGTCGCGCTCGTGGGCCGCCCGCTCCTCCATGCTGCCGTGCACCGGCGCCTGGTGGGCCAGGTCCCCCCGGTCCGGCTCGGACAGGCAGTAGCGCCGGGCGGCGACGGCCAGCATCCGCACGGCGTCGGGATGGCCCTCGATCAGCGACGCGAACGCCTGCAGGGCGGCGCGCGCCTCGGTGCGCCAGACGCCTTCGCCCGTACGTTCGGCGAGGTCGACCAGGTTGAGGACCGCGACCGCGTTGCCCGACGGCGTGGCGCCGTCGAAGATGTCCTTGCTGCGGAACAGGACGTCCGGGCTCTCGCCGGCGACGAAGAAGCCGCCGTGCGTGTCGCGCAGCCGCCGGATCTGCTCCTCGGTGAGCTCGACCGCGGCGCGCAGCCAGCGTTCGTCGCGGGTGGCGTGATGCAGGGCGAGCAGGCCGCGCACCAGGAAGGCGTAGTCGCCGAGGTAGGCGGCGATCTTGCCCTGTCCCTGGCGCCAGGAGTGGAGCAGCGTCCCGTCCGCGGCGCGCATGCGGGTGAGGACGAAGTCGGCCGCCCGGGCGGCGCGCTCGAGGAAGGCCGGCTCGCCGAGCAGCTCGCCGGCGGCCGCGAGCCCGGTGATCACCATGCCGTTCCAGTCGGCGAGCACCTTGTCGTCGGTCAGCGGCCGGTCGCGCCGGAAGCGCGCTTCGAGCAGCTTCGCCTCGAGCGCCTTGATGTCGCGCACGAAGTCGTCCTCGGGGATCCGGCGGCGGCGCGCCACCTCCTCGAGCCGCTCGGGCAGATGGAGGACGTAGTGGTCCCCCTCGAAGAAAGGGGGGCCGTCGAACCCGAGGACCGGCGCCAGGAAGGCCGCGTCCTCCTCGCCGAGCAGGGCGTCGAGCTCGTCGCGGATCCAGACGTAATAGGCCCCCTCGTGGCCATGGGTCTCGGCGTCGACGGCGCTCCAGAAGGCGCCTTCGGGCGAGGTCATCTCGCGGGCGATCCACTCGGCGGTCTCGCGCACGATCCGCGCCGCCTGCGGGTCGCCGGTGCGGGCGTGCTCGCGGGCGTAGATCTCCAGCAGGAAGCCGTTGTCGTAGAGCATCTTCTCGAAATGCGGGATCTTCCACTCGTGGTCCGTGGCATAGCGGTGGAAGCCGCCGCCGAGCTGGTCGTAGAGGCCGCCGCGCGCCATCTGGTCGAGCGTCGCCGCGAGCATCGGTCCGGCCTCGGGCCGTTCCCCCGCCATATCGAGGAGCAGGTAGAGGTTCGACGGCGTCGGGAACTTGGGCGCCGTGCTGAATCCGCCCCACTTGCGGTCGAAGCGCCGGGCCAGGGCGTCAACCGCCCGTTCGGCCACCGCCGGGTTGGGGGGAGCGGCGGCGGGGCGGGTGCGCTCCTCCAGGTACTGGCGCATCGCCCGCGTCATCTCCGTCGCCTGCTCCTCGACGTCCGCCCGCCGGGTCCGCCAGGCGTGGGCGAGGTCGTGCAGGACATGGGCGAACCCGGGGCGGCCGTAACGGTCGTCCGGGGGGAAGTAGGTGCCGGCGTAGAAGGGCTTGAGGTCCGGCGTGAGGAAGACCGAGTTGGGCCAGCCGCCGTGCTCGGTGAGGATCTGGGTGGCCGTCATATAGATCTCGTCGAGGTCGGGCCGCTCCTCGCGGTCGAGCTTGACGTTGACGAAGTCGCGGTTCATCAGCTCGGCGATCTCGGGGGAGGAGAACGACTCCCGCTCCATGACGTGGCACCAGTAACAGGTCGAGTACCCGACCGAGAGGAAGATCGGCTTCTCCTCCCGCCGCGCCTTCTCGATCGCCTCTTCTCCCCAGGGGTACCAGTCCACGGGGTTGTGCCGGTGCAGCAGCAGATAGGGGCTACTCTCCGCCGCGAGGCGATTGGTGGGACCGGTAGGGTCTGCGCTCATCCAGACGGCTCCTTCCAAGGACGGAGACCGTGCCCGCGGGCGGACAGTCCCCTCTCTATCTATATAAGGAATGCGGATCCCGTGCCCGCCGCTTCCACCGCCTCTATCCGGACCGGCCAAACCGGGAGAGGCCCCCCGGCGGCCGCATTGTACCGGGGGACAGGCCGACATCTGCTACCATCCGCGCGGCTCTTGGAGCCCCCAGACGGCCCCTGGCGGACGTCTTGCACGGGCGTTTTGGGATGATGACTTCTTTTGGAGAAAGGAGCACCCCGCAATGCCAGGAAGCTTGACCCGTACGTTGAGGACCACCGGTCCGGCGCTGTTCGCCGCCCTCCTTCTGCTCGCCCCTCCCGGGATGGCCGCCGCCGCCCCCCAGGAGCAGCCGCAGCCGAAGGAGATCAAACCCCAGGCCCAACCCTCGCCGCCGCTGTCGGCCCCGGAGCTGGCGGAGGCCACCCTGCAGGCCATGGGAGGAAAACCCGCCTGGGACGCCGCCCGCCACATCTGCTTCACCTTCGCCGCCCGCCGCGCTCACTGCTGGGACCGGAACACCGGCAGGCACCGCCTCGAAGGGCAGAGCGCCGAGGGCAAGACGTTCGTCGTGCTCTCCAACATCAACACCCGCGAGGGCAGCGCGTACCTCGACGGTCAGCCCCTCACGGGCGAGCAGGGCACGCAGTACGTCGAGGGCGCCTACCAGGCCTGGGTGAACGACACCTACTGGCTGCTCGCACCGTTCAAGCTCCAGGACCCCGGGGTCAACCTCACCTACGAGGGCTCGGAGGAGCTCGACGGCGTCCGCTACGAGAAGCTGGGCATGACCTTCAACAACGTCGGGCTGACCCCCGGCGACCGGTACTGGGTCTACATCAACCCCATCTCCGGCCTGGTGGAGCGCTGGGCCTACGTCCTGCAGAACCAGGACCCCAACACCCAGCCGACCCACTGGCTGTGGCAGGGCTGGCAGAAGTACGGCAGCATCATGCTCGCTCCCACGCGCGCCCAGGTTGGCGCGGACGAAAAGATCGAGTTCACCAACATCGCGGTGCGTTCCAATGTGCCCGATGAGGTCTACACCTCGCCGGCGCCGACCGCGACGGGGCAGGGCCAGGGTCAGCAGCCGCAACAGCAACAGGCCCCGCCGCCGCCCAACCAGGGCCGGTGATCCCGCCTCACGCAGGCAAGGAAGGCGCGGAGGCGGGCCCCCGCCGCGCCCTCTGGATCAAACGGGCGCAGCGCGGGCCGCTGGGCCCCCCCGCGCCCGCCCCTACTAGGACGCTAGGACGCCTCCTCTTCCCACTCCACGGGGTCCCCCACCCGGATCTCGCCCCCTTCGACGACCTGGGCGCAGGCGCCGGCCCGCCAGCCGGGCCGCAAGGCCTGTTGCAGGCCGGGCAGGGCTTGGTCCATGCGCTCGCACGGGGTGCATTCGGTCCAGATGCGCAGTCGGCAGGAGCCGACGCGCAGCGTCCGCCCCCGGGTGTGGGCGAGGCGGAGGCCCGAGATCATCAGGTTGGCGCGGCGGGTGGAGGGCGGGAGGACGGCGCCGAGCTCCGCCAGCGCCTCGTCCCACCGCTCCTCTTCGATCAGGGTGACCTGACGGCGGCCTCCCTGGTTGGCGTTGCCGGCGAGGCCCCGGCCGGCCACCAGGGTGGCCGTCTCGCGCGGGTCCATCGGCCCGCGCTT
>JBKKAU010000377.1:0-8173 GCA_046714475.1 Thermoanaerobaculia bacterium | reverse complement strand
GCGTTCGTCAGCCCGGCCGTCAGCGGCGCCGAGCGGACGCCGCCGCGCAGCTCGCGGACCGCCGGGCGCGGACGGTCCATCGGCAGCTCCAAGACCGGCAGGCCGGCGAGCTGCCGGCGCCAGTACTCGAGCTGCCCCGCGAGGACCTCGCCGCGCATCCACTCGCGCTGCCAGACCGCGAAGTCGGCGTACTGGACCGGCAGGTCGGACAACGGCGACGGCGCGCCCGCGGAGAACGCCTGGTAGAGCGCCGCCAGCTCGCGCAGGAAGACGCCGAGCGACCAGCCGTCCGCCACCGTGTGGTGCAGGGTGACCAGCAGCCGGTGCTCCTCCCTGGCCGAGACATCCAGGCGCAGCACGCGCGCCCGGCAGAGCGGGCCGCGGGCGAGGTCGAACGGCCGCGCCGCCTCCTCGCGGGACAGGCGCTCGGCCTCGGCAGCCCGCTCCGCTTCCGGCAGCCCCGTGAGGTCGTCGAGGGGGAGCGCGGGAGGGGTAAACGGTTCGACCACCTGCACCGGCCCCTCGCCGGAGGTGCGGAAGACGGTGCGCAGCACCTCGTGCCGACGCACCACCTCGGCCAGGGCGTCGGTCAGCGCCTGGAGATCGAGAGGACCCGCGAGGCGGACCGCGCCGGGGAGGTTGTAGGTGGCGTGGCCCGGCTCCAGCCGGTCGAGGAACCAGAGACGGTACTGCGGGAAGGAGAGCGGCAGCCCAACGCCGTCGGTCTCCGGGAACCGGGGCACCGGCCGGATCGGCGGCGCGGGCACGGCGCTGCCCACCCCGCGCACCCGCTCGGCCAGGCCGGCCACCGTCGGCGCCAGGAACAGGCTGCTGAGCGGCAGGTCCACCCCGAACAGGCGCGAGACCCGCGCCAGCACCCGGACGGCGAGCAGCGAGTGGCCGCCGAGATCGAAGAAGTTGTCGTGCGGCCCCACCCGCTCCACGCCGAGCGTCTCGGCCACCAGCCCGGCGAGCATCTCCTCGACCGCGTCACGGGCGCCTTCGACTTCTCCCCGCAAGCGCATCGGCTCGATCCGCGCCAGCGCCTTGCGGTCCACCTTGCCGTTGGGAGACAGCGGCAGCGCGTCGAGCATCACGAACGCCGAAGGCACCATGTACTCCGGCAGCGTGCCGCGCAGGAAGGTCCGCAGCTCCGGCCCTTCCGGCGCCGCGCCGCGCGGTACCCAATAGGCGACCAGCCGCTTGCCGCCGTCGCCTTCGGAACGGGCCAGCACGACGGCCTCGCGCACGCCGGGGTGGCGGGCCAGCGCGGCCTCGACCTCCCCCAGCTCGATGCGGAACCCTCTGACCTTGACCTGGTGGTCGATGCGCCCCAGGAAGTCGAGCGTGGCATCCTCAAACAAGCGCAGCCGCCAGCGCGAGAGGTCGCCGGTCCTGTAGAGCCGCGCCCCCGGCTCGGAGCCGAACGGATCGGGGACGAAGCGCTCGGCCGTGAGGTCCGGCCGGGCGAAGTAGCCGCGCGCCAGACCCTCGCCGCCCAGGTACAGCTCCCCCGGCACCCCGACCGGCGCCGGCTGGCCGTAGCGGTCGAGGAGATGCACGCGGGTGTTGGCGAGCGGCCGGCCGATCGGCGCCTCGCTGCCCCGGTCGAGCAGGGCGAACGTCGAGTAGGTGGTGTCTTCCGACGGTCCGTAGAGGTTGTAGAGCCGCCGCGCCGGCCCGGCCTGAATGCTCGTGACCAGCGCCGGAGGGATCGGCTCGCCGGCCAGGTTCACGGTCAGCAGCGAGGAGGGAAGACCCTTCCCCCGCGCCAGCTCGGCCATGGCCGAAGGCACGGTGTTGATCAGGGTCACCTCGTCACGCGCCGGGATCCGCGGCAGCTCCAGCGCGTTCTCCACCACGATCACCCGGCCGCCCCAGGAGAGCGGCACGAAGATCTCGAAGACCGACAGGTCGAACCCGACTGACGTCGACGCGAGCACGCCGGACAGCTCCTCCGGCGAGAACACCTCGCGCGCCCAATGCGCCAACACCACCGGGCTGCGATGCTCGATCGCCACCGCCTTGGGCCGGCCCGTCGAGCCGGAGGTGTAGATGAAGTAGGCGAGGTTGCGGGGGCCTGCCAAGGGCGGGAGGTTCTCGTCCAAGGGCGGGAGGCTGTCCGCATCCGCGAGGCCGCCCCCCGTGTCATTCTGAGCGCAGCGAAGAACCTGGGGGTGGAAAGCCCCCCGCCCAGGTCCTTCGCTGCGCGCAGGATGACAGGGGGGAAGGTCTACACGAATTATCCCTGGCCCCCCAAGTGGAGGGATGTTCTCCCCCTCTCCCGGGGAGGGGGGCGGGGTGGCGGGAGAGGGGGCCGGGGGGTGAGGGCGCGCCACCAGCACCGCCGCCCCCGAGTCCTCCAGCATCATCTCCAGCCGCTCGCGCGGGTACGTGGGATCGAGCGGCACGTAGGCGTCGCCGGCCTTCAACACCGACAGCAGCGAAACGATCAAGTCGGCCGAGCGGTCCAGGCAGACGCCCACCCGCACCTCCGGGCCGACGCCCATCGCGCGGAGATGGTGGGCGAGCCGGTTGGCGCGGGCGTTGAGCTCGGCGTAGGTCAGCCGCAGGTCCCCGGCGACCAGCGCCTCGGCCTGGGGCGTCCGCTCCACCTGGGCCTCGAACAGCTCGTGCAGGCAGACGTCCTTCGGGTACTCCCGGCGCGTGGCGTTCCACTCCGCGAGGACCTGGCCGCTCTCGGACGGGGTCAGCAGAGGCAGCAGCGGCAGCGGCGTCCGCGGGTCGGCGGTCGCCCCTTCGAGCAGGACCTGGAGATGGCCGAGCATGCGTTCCGCCGTGGCGCCGTCGAAGAGGTCGGCGTTGTGCTCCAGAACCGCGCCGAGCCCGCCTTCGGCCGTCTCGATCAGCCGTAGCGTGAGGTCGAACTGCGCCCGCCGCTCGGGGAGCGCCAGCGATTCGAGCGCCAGCCCCCCCAGCTCGATCCGCGCCCCCGCCTCGCCCAGCGCGAAGGCCGCCAGCCCAGGGTCGTCCCCCGGCCGGCCGCGCTGCAGCACGAGCATGGCCTGGAAGAGCGGCGAGCGCGCCGGATCGCGCACCGGCCGCAGCCGCTCGGCGAGCAGCGCGAAGGGGAAGTCGGCGTGCTCCAGCGCGGCGAGCGCCGCCGAGCGGACCTGCGCCAGGAACGCCGCGAACGAAGGCTCCCCCGACAGGTTCGACCGCATCGCCACCGGGTTGACGAAGTACCCCGCGAGCCCCGCCAACTCCGGCGCGCCGCGCCCGGCCGTGGGCGAGCCCACCGCCAGGTCCTCCTGCCCCGTGTACCGTCCCAACTGGGCCTGGAAGGCGGCGAGCAGCGCGATGTAGAGCGTCGCCCCCTGGCCCGCCGCGAGCGACCGCAGCCGGTCCGCCAGGGCGGGCGGCAGCGTCAGGGCGCGGGCGCCGCCGAGATAGGTCTGGACCGGCGGACGCGGCCGGTCGGTCGGCAGGTCGAGGTCGGACAGCCCGGCCAGCCGCTCGCGCCAGAAATCCCACAGCCGCTCGCCATGCTCCCCCGCCAGCCGCTCCGCCTGCCAGTGGACGTAATCGGTATAGCACAGCGCCAGAGGCTCCAGCTCCGCGGGAGCGCCGCCGGTCTCCTGCCGGTAGAGCGCCGACAGCTCGCGCGCCAGCACCGCCAGCGACCAGAAGTCGGTGACGATGTGGTGGATGACGAAGAGGAGGAGCCGTTCTCCCCCTCTCCCGCCGGGAGAGGGGGCCGGGGGGTGAGGATTCGCGGGCTCCCCTTCGAACACTCGCACCCGCACCAGAGGCCCGCGCTCCAGAGCGAACGGCCTGAAAGCTTCAGCGCTCAGGTCGCCGGCGTCCGCGACCGCAAAGTCCACCGCCATCTCGTCCAGCACCCGCTGCACCGGCTCGTCGTCCACCGTGTGGAAGACGGTGCGCAGGGCGGCGTGGCGGGCGGTGAGCGCCGCGAGCGACCGGCGCAGGGCTTCCACGTCCAGTTCCCCCAGGACCCGCGCCGCCACGGCGATGTTGTAGGCGCCGCCTTCGGGGGCGAGCCGGTCGAGGAACCAGAGCGACTTCTGGCCGAAGGAGAGCGGCTGGTCGCCTTCGGCGGGACGCGGCAGGACCGGCCAGGCCTCCTCGACCGGACCGGCCTCCAGGTCGACCAGGATGCGGTCCGCCATCTCGCCGAGCCCCGCCCCCTGGAGCAGGTCGGCGAGCGGCACCTGGATTCCCAGCGCCGTCTCGACGCCGGCCTTGAGCTCGACGGCCGCGAGCGAGTCGAGCCCGAGGGCCGTCAGAGGCTGCTCGGGGTCGATCGACGCCGCCGGGGCGCCGAGGAAACGGGAGGCGCTCTGCCGCAGCCAGGCGAGGAGCGGCACCCGCCGCTCCGAAGGGTCGAGAGCGGCGAGCACGGCCCGGGAGATGGGCGCCGCCGTCTCCGCGCTCTCCAGCGGCACCACCTGGGCGACAGAGCTGCGGCCGACCACGGCGAGCTCGCCCGCCAAGTACGAAGCCCGGCAGGCGTGCCTCTGGATCTTGCCGCTGGAGGTCTTGGGGACGGTGCCGGCGCGGACCAGGACCACCTCGTGGACCTGGACCTCGTGCTCCTCGGCCACCGCCCGGCGCACCGCCTCGGCGATCGTCGAGATGGGATCGCGCTGCCGGCGCTCCACCTCCTGAACGAGGACTAGGCGCTCCTCGCCATGGACGTCAACAGAGAAGGCCGCGCCGGAGCCGGGCCGCAGGTCCGGATGGGCGCGCTCGGCGGTCAGCTCGAGATCCTGCGGGTAGTGGTTGCGGCCCCGGATGATGACCAGGTCCTTGATGCGGCCGGTGACGAACAGCTCGCCATCCTGGAAAAAGCCGAGGTCGCCGGTGCGCAGGAACGGCCCCCCGATGTCGGCCATGTCAGCGACGTGGCCGGTCAGCGTCGTCAGCGCCGCCTGGAAGTCGCGCCCGGTCGCCTCGGGGTTGCGCCAATAGCCGCGAGCCACGCTCGGGCCGGCGATCCAGATCTCCCCCACCCGGCCCGGCGGGCATTCGGCCCCGGTCTCGGGATCGGCGGCCACCACCCGCTGGCCCAGCCAGGGCCGGCCGCTGCTGACGAAACGCCGCGCCTCTTCTTCCGCGGCGGGCGCCGCCACCTCGTGCCGCTCCAGCGCCACCGCGTCGACCGTCTCCACTCGCGGCGGACGGCCGTGGACGCCGCCGGTGACGAACAGCGTCGCCTCGGCGAGGCCGTAGCAAGGATAGAACGCCTCGCGCCGGAAGCCGCTGGGCGCGAACGCCTCGGCGAAGCGCGCCAGCGTCTCCTCGCGCACCGGCTCGGCGCCGTTGTACGCCACCCGCCAGCTCGACAGGTCGAGATCCCCCCGCTCTTCCGGCCCGATGCGGCGCGCGCAGAGGTCATAGGCGAAGTTCGGCCCGCCGCTCGTCGTGGCGCGGTAGCGGCTGATCGCGGCCAGCCAGCGCAGAGGCTTCTGGAGGAAAGCGACCGGCGCCATCAGCACGCAGGTCGCGCCGGCGTGCAGCGGCTGGAGGACGTTCCCGATCAGCCCCATGTCGTGGTAGAGCGGCAGCCAGCCCACCACCACCGAGTCCTCGTCCTGGCCGAACGCCTCGCCGATCATCCGCTCGTTGTGGAGCAGGTTGGCGTGGGTGACCATCACCCCCTTGGGGGTCGACGTCGAGCCCGAGGTGTACTGCAGGAAGGCGACCGACTCCGGGTCCGGCTCCGGCATCTCCCGGTCGTCCACGTCGTCCGCCGCCAGCGTGTCGGTGGGCAGCCAGAGCACGGCGGCCAGCTCCGGCACCCGCGCCGCGAGCCCGTCCTCCGCTCCCGTCAGGCCGGTGAAGATCGCCTCGGTCGTCAGCGCGACCCGCGGCTCGGCGTCGCGGGCGATCGACCGCAGCCGCGCCTGGGAGCGGTCGCGCAGACGCGGCGGATAGGACGGCACCGCCACGACGCCGGCATAGAGGCAGCCGAAGAAGGCGGCGATGAACTCCAGGCCCGGAGGATAGAGCAGCAGCGCCCGCTCGCCCGGCGCCACGCCCGCTCCCATCGCCCGAAGCCGGGCCGCGATCGTGCGGGCTCTGCGGTCGAGCTCCGCGTAGGTCAGCCGCGCGGCCTCGACCTCGCCGTCGGCGAGGAACGTGAACGCCACCCGCTCCGGCCGTTCCACGGCGCGGGCGCGCAACAGGCCGGCCATCGTCGCGGGCCGGACCTCGGGCCAGAGTGCAGGTTCGGTCACCGTAGAACGCTCCCGGACAGGGAACGACGCGGACGCTCTCTTCCCCTCGCGGCGCGCGCGGGCGGCAGGTGGGGACAGTGGGGGGGTTCTAGTAAATACTTCATTGTTTCGAGGAGCTTACGGACAAGCCCGGGGTTGAGCATGGTAGCAGAAAGAAAGCAGAAGCCACGAGGCGCGTGAGCCCCCTACAGGCTATGGTGCGTCTCGCCTAGGGTCCGAGACAAGCGACAGGACTGTGACGCCGCCCGGCTGTCCCGGACACGGCCCTCCGCCGCACCAGACTACTTGAGGAGATCTGCGGAGATCCTCACCGCCGGGAGGATAAAAACTCCAAATCACACAACTTACACTTCAAAACTTGAAAACAACGAAAACCGCAAGATATGGGAAAGGAGACTCCATGTCGGGAGCCGGATTGACCGAAAGACTGGAACAGAACCCCCTCCGCAAAGAGCTGATCCACCACCCCTTCTTCAAAGAGGTGCGCAGCTCGGAGCTGACGCGGGACAAGGTCGGCATCTTCCTGGGCCAGTGGTGGCATCCGCTGCACTACTTCCCGAACTTTCTCTCCCGCACCATCTCCCAGGTGCCGGTGGTGGAGATGAAGACCGCGATCTGCAAGATCCTCAACCAGGAGCTGGGCGAGGGCAATCCGGCGCGGGCGCACGAGCGGGTCTACGTCACGACCATGGAAGAGGCCGGCTTCGACCGCGCCACCGTGGCCGAGGCGGCGCCGTTCGAGGAGACCCGGCGTCTCGTGCAGCGGTACGAGGAGGCCTCGGGCGACCGCCTGAGCGCCCTCGGCTTCGTCTACGGCACCGAGGTCGCCGACCTGGCGATGGTGGCGGGCATCGGCAACGCCGTCCGCCGCGTCTCGGGCCTGCAGGACCTCCCCTGGGTGGACATCCACATCCAGCAGGAGCCGGACCACGTCGACCAGGCCAACGAGGCGCTCGAAGTCGGTTTCAATGCCGAAGAGGTGGATCAGATCGTGGTCAGCGCCGAGGAGATGTGGACCCTCTGGATCGCCTTCTTCAACCGTCTCCGCAAGGTGATGTTCGACGCCATGGAGGTCCCCTCCACCCCGATCACCGCCACTGAGCGCGAGACCGCCACCGCCCACTGAGGAAGTCCGCGAGAGGGCGCGATAAATCGCGCCCCTACACGGGGCCGATCGGGGCGTAAAACCTGTAGGGGCGCCATTCATGGCGCCCTTCTTCTTTTCGGTCCTACTCCCCCCGGAACGCCTTCTCCTCCAACCACCGCAGGATCACCCGCAGGGCATCCGGCCGGATCTCGTGCGCCATGTCGAACTCCCGGTAGGTGATCCCCACTCCGAACCCGCGCAGAGACTCCCTGGCCTCCCGCGCCCGCTCGACGTCGATCATGGTGTCCTGGGTGCCGTGGATGACGAGCACGGGAAACTCCGCCTGCTCCGGCAGCTTCGGCAGGTCCTCGACGAGCGGCTGAGGGAACCACGACGACAGCGCCGCCAGGCCCGCGAACCGCGACGGGTTCCGCAGGGCGAGCTCGTACGCCATCATCCCGCCCTGGCTGAACCCGGCGACCACCACCTTCCTGGGGTCGATCGGATACCGCTCCAGAGCCATGTCGACGAACCCGTTCAGGGCCTCGGCGGCGCGCCGGAACGCGTCCACGTCCGGCGGCTGGCCGGGGACCAGCGGGAACCATCCATACCCCATCATCGAGCCGCCGACCGGGAACCCGACCGAGCCCTGGGGGCAGAGCATCAAGGCCTTGCCGCCGTGCAGCATGGGAGCCAGGCCGAGCAGGTCATGCGCGCTCGCCCCCCAGCCATGGAGAGCGATCATCGCGGGAAAAGGCCCGTCGCCTTCGGGAACGTGTGCGGTGTAGAGCAGGCTCATAGCGCGGGAAGGATAGCGCAACCTCAAATCTCAAGCATCGCGCTGATCTCGCGAACCCCCACCGCC
>JBKKAU010000376.1:0-1022 GCA_046714475.1 Thermoanaerobaculia bacterium | reverse complement strand
CGCGTACCCAGGGGGGCCGGTTACAATGAGCCCCCCATGGCGGTCTCCCTCCCCCCTCTCGGCGTTCATGTCTCGGTCGCGGGAGGCATCGCGACGGCGTTCGACCGGGCGGGGACGCTCGGCTGCACGGCCATCCAGATCTTCGTCAAGAACGCCAGCCAGTGTCGGGGCAAGGTCCTGGAGGATCCGGAGGTGGAGGTTTTCCGTACCGCCCGCTCGGGCAGCTGCGTCGGCCCGCTGGTCGCCCACGCCTCGTATCTGATCAACCTGTCGGCGACCGACCCGGTGATCCTCGACCGGTCGCGCGAGGCGCTGGCGGACGAGCTGGTGCGTTGCGCGCGTCTGGGCGTCGAAGGGCTGGTCCTCCATCCGGGGGCGCACCTGGGGGCCGGCGAGGAGGCGGGCATCGAGCGGGTCGCCGCCTCGCTGGACGAGGTGCTGTCGGTCGTGCCCGAGGGGCCGCGCGTGCTGCTGGAGAACACCGCCGGCCAGGGGAGCTGCCTCGGGTACCGGCTGGAGCACCTCGCCGCCATCCGCGCGCGGCTGGCGCGTCCGCACCGGGTGGGGGTCTGCCTCGACACCTGCCACGCCTTCGCCGCCGGCTATGCCCTCCACGAGCCGGCCGGCCGCGAGGAGTTCCTGGCCGCGGTGGAGGAGCTCGTGGGGCTGCACAACCTCGGCTGTTTCCACCTCAACGACTCGGTGAAGCCGTTCGGCTCGCGGCGCGACCGCCACGCCCACATCGGCGAAGGGGAGATCGGCCTCGACCTCTTCGCCTGGCTGCTCACCGAGCCGCGCCTCGCGACCACGCCGATGGTCGTGGAGACCGAGCCGGGGGACGACATGGAAGGCCACCGGCGGGATCTGGAGACGTTGCGGGGGTTGGTGGAGCCCCTTACCCCCGGGAGAAGGGGGAAGTCCAGCAAAGGCAAGAAGGGCAAGAACGTAGAGACGCCCCGTGGGGCGTCTCCTGGGCGCTGAAAGCTCTCGCCGCCGCGGAGACGCCCCACGGGGCGTCTCTA
>JBKKAU010000375.1:0-5539 GCA_046714475.1 Thermoanaerobaculia bacterium | reverse complement strand
CCAAGAAGGGAGCGTAGGAGCTCACCCGGGGCGCGATGAATCGCGCCCCTACAACCACATCGGTCTTCTGTAAGGGCGCCTTCATGGCGCCCTTTCTCATCCCGGGAACTGCGACGGGCTCATCCCCGCGTCGATGATGCTGCAGCCGGGGACGGCCTTGAGGCCTCTCCGGCGCGCCTCTTCCAGCACGTGCTGGTCGGCGGAGCCGGGGTTGAACCAGACCTCCCCGGCCCCCTTGGCCGCGATCTCGGCCAACAGCTCCAGGGTCACCGGCGGCGGTAGATAGACGCTGATCCGGTCGAGCTCGCCCGGGACATCGGTCAGCTTGCGGTAGGTCTCCAGCCCCTCGATCGGCTCCGAGCTCCCCAGGTTGACGGGGAACACCTTGTAGCCGGCCTCCCTGTAGGCGCGGACGCACTTGTTCCCGTATTTGCTCCGGTCTTTCGAGGCGCCGAGCACGGCGATGGTCTTCATCGGGATCTCCTTTGTCGGTTTTGCTCAGGCGGGCGGCCCCGGCCGTACCACCATGCGGTTGTCGCCCAGGCGCCGGGTCGCGCCGGTCGAGTCGAGGTGCTCGAGCAGCGGGATCGCCCATTTACGGCTGAGGGCGAAGCGGTCCTTGAAGTCGGCGACGGAGAACTGGCTCCAGGAGGTGGAGAAGAGCTGCCGCCGCAGCTCTTCCACGGCAGAGGCGGCGAGGATCAGGCCGCTCGGCAGCTTGACGAGCTGGCCCCGCGCGGTCAGGTGCCGGATCACCCCTTCCAGGATCTGCGGCTTGGCGTTGAGCTGCTGCCGTACCTCGCCGGGCGACGGCGGGGTGAGCCCGCCGCGGTCGAAGGCCTCGAGCACCGCCGTCGCGAGCCGCGACTCCTCGCCCGTCAGCTCGGCGCTGCGGCCGGGCAGCGTCACCTGATCGCCCCGCACGGCCAGCACTTTTTGCGCTTCGAGCCAGCCGAGGTAGACCGGGGCGAGGTCGGCGGCCCGGCCGCGCAGGATCCGGCGCACCGCCTCGGCCTTGGGTATGGCCTCGGCGAGGCGGTTTTTCTGGAAGTGCTCCTTGAGAACGCGGCGGGCGCGTTCGGTGACCCGCTGCACGGCCGCCGGCGCGATCCAGCGGCGGCCGTGGCCGTGCCCTTCGGGGACCTCCAGGAGCCCCTTCCTGCCGGCGAGGGCGGAGAGCTCCGCCGCGACCCGGTCGGGGCGCGTGCCCAGCCCCCGCGCCAGCACCTCGGCCACGACGCCCCCCACCCCCGCCACCAGCACCCAGAAGGCGAGGGCGGCGGAAAGGTCCCCCTGGAGCGCCGTGAGGGCTGTCGCCAGGATCGCTCCCCGGTGCCGGCGCCACCGCGGGTCGAGAATCTCGCCGCCTCCCAGGGTCGCGGCGGGGGAGGGGCGGCGGATCACGTAGCGGTCGCCGCGCACGGCCGCGACCGGCGCTTCGAGACGGATCTCCACTGACCCGGTCTCGCCGGGGGAGAGCCCGCCCGCGAGCGGCCGCATGCGGCCGACGACCTCGCTGGCGTAGAGGTGGAGGCGCACCGGGATGAAGCCGCGCAGCGGCGCCGGGGCGTCCGGCAGCAGGGTGAAGCGGGCGAGCAGGCTGGTGGTGGCCTCCAGGGCGCCGGGCGGAGCGAGATGGAGGCCGCGCTCCAGCTCCTCCAGCGGGACGCCGCTGACCTGGAGCGACGTCCGCTCGCCCGCCTGGGCTTCATCCCGGGGTTGGCCGTGGACCTGAATGCTCCGCACCCGCACCCGGCCCTCGCTCCCCGGCTGGCGGGGCAGCGCCTCCAGGGTGTCGCCCGCGCGGACGGCGCCGCTGGTGAGCGTGCCGGTCACGACGACCCCCAGTCCCTTGAGGTGAAAGGCGCGGTCGATCGGCAGGCGCGCCGGCCGCTCGGGATCGGGGACCGTGGCGTGGCGGGACGCCAGGTCGAGCAGGGCGGCCTTGAGCTCGGGGACGCCCTGTCCGGTGGTGCTGGAGACCGGCAGGACGGGAGAGCCCGCGAACGGGGTGCCGGCGACCAGGTCCTCGACTTCCAGTTGGGCTATCTCCAGGAGATCGGGCGCCACCATGTCGGCCTTGGTCAGGGCGACCAGGCCGGCGGGGATGCCCAGCACCGTACAGACCGCCAGGTGCTCGCGCGTCTGGGGCTTGACCCCTTCGTCGGCGGCCACGACCAGCAGCATCACGCGGATGCCGCCGAGCCCGGCGAGCGCGTTGTGGAGGAAGCGCTCGTGGCCGGGCACGTCGATGAAGCCGAGCTGGAGGTCCCCCTCGGTGAGATGGGCGAAACCGATGTCGATCGTGATGCCGCGGGCCTTCTCCTCGGCCCAGCGGTCGCAGTCGATGCCGGTGAGGGCCAGGACCAGGCTGGTCTTGCCATGGTCGATGTGGCCGGCGGTGCCGACGATGGCGCGGCGCATCAGCCTTGCTTCGCCAGCACCTCGCGGGTGATCCGGTTGACGGTGGCGCCGTCGGCCGCGGTGCCGAAACGGGCCAGCATCTCTTTCATCACCTGACCGATCGCCGCCGGGCCGGAGAGCCCGCGCTCCACCACGAACGCCTCGACCGCCGTCCGGATCTGACCCTCGTCCGCCTGCGCCGGCAGATAGGCCGCGAGCATCTCTTTCTCGGACTCTTCCTTGGCCGCGAGCTCCTCCCGGCCGCCGTTGTGGTACTGGGCCGCGGCCTCCTCGCGCTGCTTGATGGCCTTGCGGACCAGGGCGGTGAAGCCCGCCTCGTCCACGTCCGAGCCCCGTTTGATCCGCTCGTTCTTGACCTCGGTCAGGAGCATGCGGAGGGTGGACAGCTTCTCCTTGTCGCCCGCCTTCATGGCGGCCTTCACTTCGGCTTCGATGCGCTGCTGCGGTGTGGTGTCCATGCGCCGGATTATAGGAGGGTTTGGGATTGATACTGAGAATGTATTATCATTTGGTGTATGGAGCGGGATACGCAGCAACGGCGCGCCATCCGGACGGCGATCGAGAACGCGGGCAGACCGCTGAGCCCGCGAGAGGTGCTGGAGCTGGCCCAGCCCTCGTCGCCCAGGCTCGGCATCGCGACCGTGTACCGCACGCTCAAGGCGCTGGTCGAGGCCGGGTGGCTGACCCAGGTGGACCTCCCCGGTGAGCCGCCGCGCTACGAGTCGACCGGCAAGGCCCATCACCATCACTTCCACTGCCGCGCCTGCGACCGCGTCTACGAGCTGGAGGGGTGCCCGGACGGTCTGCGCCGCATGACCCCGGCCGGCTTCTCCCTGGAGTCGCACGAGGTCGTCCTCTACGGCCGTTGCGCGGAGTGCGAAGGATGAGGCTCTTCGTTCTGTTGCCGCTGGTCCTGGCCGCCTGCTCAGCCCCAACCCCTCCCGACTCCCGCATCCCGGTCGCGGTGAGCGTGCCGCCCCAGGCCTACTTCGTCGAGCGGATCGGCGGCGCCCGGGTGCGGGTCGAGGTGATGATCCCCCCCGGCTATTCGCACGTCGACTACCCGCTGACGCCGCGCACCATGGTCGCCCTGAGCCGCGCCGCGCTCTACGTCGAGGTCGGGCACCCCGGTTTCGAGTTCGAGCGGCGGCACGTCGGCCCCTTCCTGAGGCGCCACCCGTCGATCCGGGTGGTGGACATGTCGCGCGGCATGCCTCTCCTCGCGGGCGAGGAGGAGGTCCCGGACCACGACGGCGAGGCTGACCACGGCCATGCCCAGGGGGACCCCCACGTCTGGGTCGCGCCGGCGACGGTCGCGGTCGCGGCGCGCAACATCGCCGCGGCCCTCGAGCAGGCGGACCCCGCCCATGCGGGCGAGTACCGCGCCAACCTGCGCGTCTTCCTGGCCGACGTCGACCGGCTGGACCGCGAGATCCGGGCGCGTCTCGCGGGCCGCAGGGCGCGCAAGTTCATGGTCTATCACCCCGACTGGGGGTACTTCGCCCGGCAGTATGGCTTGGAGCAGATCGCCATCGAGAGCGGCGGCAAGGAGCCGAGCGCCCGGCGGCTAATCCAGCTCATCGAGCTCGCCCGGCGGGAGGAGGTGAAGGTGGTCTTCGTCCAGGGAGGCTTCCCCAGGAAGAGCGCCCAGGTGATCGCCGAGGCGGTCGGGGGCGAGGTGCTGACCGCCGATCCGCAACGGCGGGACTGGCTCGACAACCTCCGCCAGGTGGCCGCCGATCTCAGCGAGGCCCTTCCCCTTGCCTGAGGCCCGGCCGCTGATCGCCGCCCGCGGCATCACCTTCGGCTACGGCCGCGAGCTGGTGCTCGACCACGTCGACCTGGAGATCCAGCCGCGCGATTTCCTGGCCGTCATCGGCCCCAACGGCGGCGGCAAGACCACTCTGATCAAGGTGCTCCTCGGGTTGCTGCGCCCCTGGTCCGGCGAGGTGGTCTACAACCTGCCGGACCGGCGCGGCCGTCTGGGGTATGTGCCGCAGTTCTCGACCTTCGACCGCAACTTCCCGCTGCGTATCGAGGACATGGTGCGGATGGGCCGGCTCGCCAGCCGCGGGCTGATCCGTCCCTTTACCCGCGAGGACCGGCAGGCCGCCGCGCAGGCCCTGGAGCGGCTGGGCCTCGCCGACATCGCCCGGTCGCACGTCCGCGAGGTCTCCGGCGGCCAGCTCCAGCGGGCTCTGATCGCCCGCGCGCTGGTCTCCGATCCGGAGGCGCTGTTCCTGGACGAGCCCACGGCTTCGATCGACCTGGAGTCCCGGCAGACGCTGGACCGCCTGCTCCAGGAGGTCAACCAGCGCATCCCGGTGGTGATCGTCACCCACGACGTCACCTCCGTCGCCCCGATGGCCAACCGCATCGCCTGTATCAACCGCCGGCTCTTCTACCACGGCAACGCGGAGCTCAGCCACGACCTGCTGGAGGAGGTCTACGGCTGCCCGGTCGAGCTGGTCGCCCACGGCGTGCCGCACCGGGTGCTTCACAGACACTAGAGGAGACCTCTTGCCCTCGTTCTTCGACGCGCTCTCCTATGAGTTCCTGCGCAACGCCCTGCTGGCCGGCGTGCTGGCCGCCGTGCTGTGCGGCGTCATCGGCCCCTTCGTGGTGGTCAAGCGCCTGGCCTTCATCAGCGACGGCATCAGTCACGCCGCCTTCGGGGGCATGGGGATCTGCTTCTTCCTGGGCACCGATCCGATCCTCGGCGCCGTCCTGGTCGCGGTCGCCTCCGCCCTGGCCTTGGGATCGGTCGATACCGAGACGATCCGCTCCTACGATGCGCTGATCGGCGTGCTCTGGGCGGTGGGGCTCGCGGTCGGCATCGTCTTCGTCTACAAGACCCCGGGATTCGCCCCCAACCTGATGAGTTACCTCTTCGGCAACATCCTGATGGTGTCGCGGCGCGACGTTCTGGTCATCCTGGCGCTCGCGGTCTGCGTCCTGGCGGTCCTGGCGCTGCTCTGGAAGGGGCTGGTCGCGGTGGCCTTCGACGAGGTCTTCGCGCGGGTCCAGGGGGCGCCGGTCCGGCTGCTGCTGACCGTGCTGCTCACCCTGATCGCCCTGTCGGTGGTGATCCTGATCCAGGTGGTGGGGATCATCC
>JBKKAU010000374.1:0-6903 GCA_046714475.1 Thermoanaerobaculia bacterium | reverse complement strand
GCCCGCAGGCCGAGCGTCTCGTCCTCCAAGGCGATGGCGTCGAAGGCGGCGATGCGGTACTCCACCTCCGAGGTGAAGCCCGCCCGCCGCTTCTCGTCGGCGGCCGACTCGACGCCGGCGGCGAGCGTCCGGATCTCCTCCAGCGCCGCCAGCCGGTCGTTGAGGAGCAGCAGGCGCAGCCAGGCGCGCTTGACGGCGAGAGAGGTCTCCAGCCGCGCCGCCTCCAGGTCGCGCTCCACCGCCTCGACGGCCGCCTCCGCGGCGGCGATCCGCAGCCGCCGCTGGCCCCAGACCTCCACCTCCTGGTCGACCTCCAGCGACGCTTCGTACTCCCCTTCGTCGCCCGTGAGCCGGTCGGTCCCGGTCTCCAGCGTCACCTCGGGGTGCGACGGCAGCAACGCCCGGGCGCTCAACAGCTCGCCCCGGGCGCCCTCCAGGGCCTTCTCCCGGTCGCGCACGAGCGGGCTGCGCTCGAGGGCGGCGGCGGTCAGAACGCGCAGGTCCGGCGTCTCGGCCCGGACAGCGCCGGGGACGAGGAGGAGGATCAGGAGGAGAAAGGAGCGCGGCATCGATCGGGGGGTCAGTGCTGATGAGCCTGGGCGGCCTGACCCTCTTGGGTCGCTGCCGGGAACTCGAAGTTGTAGAGGTAGTGCTCGCCCGTACCTGTACCGCGGGTCGGGAACTTGACCCTTGCCGAGAGCTGCGCCGGGAAGGCCGGCGCCGGCTCAAGGTCGGCCACCAGGCAGTCGCAGGAGCTGTCGAAGCGCAACGGATGGCGCTTGGCGCCGGGATCGGTGTCGACCTCTACCCAGCCGGAGAGCGGCTCGGCCGAGATCGCCCGCGTGTGGTCGTCATAGGCGTACAGCTGGAACCGGCCCTGGCGCGGGTAGGTTCCCTCGATGTGGTGGTAGCCGTCTGCCACCATGAAGAACGTCCCGCCGTGCCGGGAGTCGTGGTCCTGGTGGGTGGCGGCGTTGGGGTCGACCGTAGCGGTCTGGGGATCGACCGTCGCGACGGGAGGATCGACCAGCTCCGCCGACGGCGTGGGAGTCGTCCCATGGGCGGAGTGGTCTTCGGCGACCGGCGCGGGCTCTTCGTGCGGGCCGCAGGCGACGGCGCCCAAAAGCAGGGCTGCAAGCATCCAGTGAAAGCGCATCCGTCGGTTCTCCTCAGAAAGGATCTGATCCGGGGACCCTTCCCCGAGGCCGTCAACGTACCAGGGCGAGATTAAAGGGGCATTAAGATGGTGCCATGAGGCTGCTGGTCGTGGAGGACGAGAAGCTGTTGGCCGCCGGGCTCGAGCAGGGGCTCGAGGAGCAGGGCTATGCCGTCGACGTGGCCCACGACGGTCAGGCGGCGCTCGACCTCGACCTCACGGCCGACTATGACGCGGTGATCCTCGACCTCATGCTGCCGCGGCTCTCCGGCGCGGAGGTCTGCCGCGAGCTGCGGCGGCGCGGCCGGACCATGCCGATCCTGGTGCTGACCGCGCGCTCGGGAGTGGACGACAAGGTGCGGCTCCTGGACGGCGGCGCCGACGACTACCTGACCAAGCCGTTCGCCCTCGCCGAGATCCAGGCTCGCCTGCGCGCTCTCCTGCGGCGGCGGTCGGTCGAGCCGCGGACCGTGCTCGCGGTCGCCGACCTGGAGCTCGACCCGGCGACGCGCCGGGTGCGCCGCGCCGGGCAGGAGATCGCGCTCACCTCCCGGGAGCTCTCGGTCCTGGAGTACCTGATGCGGAACGCCGGTCAGGTGGTGACCCGCGGCATGATCGCCGATCACGTCTGGGACCTCGACTATGAGGGCGGCTCGAACATCGTCGAGGTCTACATCAACTATCTGCGCCGCAAGGTGGACCATGGCTTCGAGCCGAAGCTGATCCACACCGTACGCGGCGCCGGCTACACGGTGCGCGCCCCGGAATGAGCCCCTTCTTCCGCTCCGTCCGCTTCCGTCTGACCTTGTGGTACAGCGCCATCCTGGGGCTGGTGCTCGTGCTCTTCGCCCTGGTGCTCTACGCCACGGTGCGCTACCAGCTCCTGCACCATCACGACGACGGGCTCAGGGAGACGGCGCGGTCGGTGGTCTCGATCCTGGAGCGCGAGCCGGACTGCGTCCACCTCACCACGCCGCAGGTCGCCGACCTCGGGCGCCTCGACCGCCTGGTGCTGATCCACGAGATGGCCGGGCAGGGTCACGTCTTCTACCGTTCGCCCGACCTCGACCCGCGGCTCCTGCCCCGGGGGCAGGCCGAGCTCCGCGAGCTGCTCTCCCGCTCCGCGTCGTTCGAGACCCTGGACGGCCCCTCGGGCCTGCTGCGGGTCTACTCGGTCCGCTATACGTCGAACGTCGGGCGCCAGGGGGTGGTGCGGGTGATGGACTCGCTCGGCGACGCCCGCGAAGGGCTCTCGTTCCTGCGCTGGTCGCTGCTCGGCATGGTGCCGCTGGCCCTCCTGGTCTCCGGCGCCGGCGGCTACTGGCTC
Organism: Thermoanaerobaculia bacterium; assembly: GCA_046714475.1. Lineage (GTDB taxonomy): Bacteria > Acidobacteriota > Thermoanaerobaculia > Multivoradales > UBA5704 > DASPJI01. Next base: position 4,420 of record JBKKAU010000374.1, on the reverse strand, counting down.
GCCGCCCGGGCGCTGCGGCCGGTCGACCAGGTGACGCGGCTGGCGCGCGAGATCGGGGCGCGGAACCTGAGCCTGCGGCTGCCGGCGCCGGACACCGACGACGAGCTCGGCCGGCTGGTCGCCACCTTCAACCAGATGATCGACCGGCTGCAGTCCTCCTTCGAGTCGATGCAGCGCTTCACCGCCGACGCCTCGCACGAGCTCAAGACGCCGCTCGCCGCCCTGCGGGTCGCCATCGACGTCGCCCTGTCGCGCGAGCGCAGCGGCGAGGAGTACCGGCGCTCGCTCACCGCGCTCTCCGAGGCCGTCGAGAGGATGACCGGGGTGGTGGACGACCTGCTGCTCCTGGCGCGGGCCGATGCTGGCAGCCTGCCGCTGGAGCGCGAGCCGCTGCGTCTCGACGAGCTGGTCGCCGACGTCGCCGCGGCCCTGGAGCCGCTCGCCGAGTCGCGAGGCGTGCGGCTCGCGGCCGAGACTCCCTCTGCGGTGACCATCGCCGGCGACGAGCGCTGGCTGCGGCAGATGCTCTACAACCTGATCGACAACGCCATCAAGTACAGCGGCGAGGGCGGATCTGTACGTGTCGGTCTGGAGGCGGTGGACGGCGCGGCGCGGGTGAGCGTGGCGGACACCGGACCGGGCATCCCTGTGGAGGACCAGGGGCGGCTGTTCGAAAGGTTCTACCGCGCCGACCAGTCACGCGCCCGCGGCACTGCCGGTACCACCGGCGGCGCCGGCCTGGGGCTCGCCATCGCCCTCTGGGTCGCCCGCTCGCACGGCGGCGACATCCAGGTGGAGAGCCGGCCGGGTGAGGGGAGCGTCTTCCGGGTGGTGTTGCCGCTGGCCCGCTGAGCGATCGGGGTTATCCCGGCTGTCTTTCCTTCCGCAGGCGCAGGACGGCCAGTGCCGCGAGCAGCAGAACGAGCGCGGCGAGGCCCGGCCCGGACAGCGCTGGGATCGGGGGCACGGGGAGGACCTCGACGCAACAGGAACGGCACGGGCTGCCCGAAAGACCACCGCTCGTATCGTGGATGCCGTCGCCGTCGGAGTCGAATGAGACCGTTACCCGGTTGCAGAGCGTCGTACCGATCGTCCCCGGGTCGATGACGGCGGTGACCATGATGATCACCCTCCCGCCCGCCGGGATCGGTCCATCCCAACTCACGGTGTTCGCCCCCGTCGTCACCGTGCCGCTGTCCGCGCTGGCGCTGACCAGGGTCAACCCGGCGGGCAAGGCGTCCTCGAACTCGGGGCCCGGGGCGTCCACCTGAGCGGAACCACCGTTCCACAGCACGAAGGTGAAGGTGATCGTCTCTCCTTCCACGCCAAAGCCATTGAAGCCCGCGCACAGGGCCGTCACACCCGGTGGCGGGACGATCCGGGTCAAGTCCGTGGCTGTGTTATCTGCCGGAGTCGGATCAATGTCGGGCGGCGGGAGCGTGAGGGTGGCGGTATTGCTTTGAATGCCGGTGAACAGAGGGGAGACGCAGCCGGCCAGGACGCACGTCTGCGTGCTCTCGGCAGGCAGGTCCAGGGTGGCCGGTAACGCGCCGGTCTGCAAGGGGACGCAGGTCGGCTCGGAGCCACAGCACCACTGCACCTGCTCGAGCGCCGGCTCGAAGACGTCGGTAAAGGGAGCCGCGGTGACCGGCCTGTCGCCCTTGTTGCGGGCGACGATCGTATAGATCAGACGATCCCCCGGAGCGGCCTTTTCTTGGCCGTCCGTCTTGGTGATCGACAGGTCGAGAGGAGGCTCGGGAGTCTCGCGGATGGAGTCGGTGTCGGAAGCGCAGTCCTGGATCTCCCCGGCGACCGCGACGCAGGCGGTGTTCGTGATCGGGATCGACCTGTCGGCCGGGACGACCCCGGAGGCGAGGTACGTGACAGCACCTTCTGCTGGCACGGTGATGGTGTGCGAGAGGTTTCCGGCTGGCGCCGGTATACAGCCCGCGCCGGTGCACCAACGGACATCGGTGAGCCCGGTTCCCAGCAGGTCGTCGGTGACCGTGGCTTCCACACCCAAGGAGTTAGGGTTTCTGACGACGATCGTGTAGATCAGGCGGTCTCCATGGCCTGCCTCCCCTCGGCCGTCCGACTTTTCGATCGATAGAGGCAGAATAGGGGGCTCGCACGTCAGAGTGGTCGCGAAGGTCCGCGTATTGTCCGTCGCGTCAGGATCGCAGCTGCTCGTCACCGAGGCTGTGTCGAAGACCGTCTCCGGACACGTCCGAAGGTCGTCCGGGACCATCGACGTCGCCGTCACGGTGACCGTCGCCCCTGGCGCGATCGTTCCCAGCGAGCAGGGGAAACCGGCTGCGCATCGTCCCGAGCCGGATACCGGTTCGAAGCCCTCGGGAGGCACGTGGCTCAGCACGACCCCTTGCGCGGTACATGGCCCCTGGTTGGTGACCGCCATCGTATAGGACGCCGTCTCGCCGGCCTCCGCCGTGGGCGGACCGGTCAGGCGCAACGCGAGATCCGCGCCAGGGGCCGGAACGATCGGATCCAGGTCGGGATCGCAGACCTCGGGCCGACCAGGAGCCGTGACGCAGGCGGTGTTCAGGATCTCGGTCCGTTCACAGATACAGGGGACGGTCCCGGTGGCCCTGTACGTCAAGGTACCTTGACCCGGTACGGTGAGGGTGCTCTCCAGGTTGCCGGGGATCGACGGTGTGCAGCCCTCCCCGCGGCACCACAGGACGCCGGTCAACCCGGTCGACGAAAAATCGTCCGTGACCGTGGCGTTCATCACCGGCTCCGTGCCCGGGTTTGTGATCGTGATCGTATAGAGGACGCTCTGGCCGGGACGGACCTGAGCGAGCCCGTTCTCCTTCTCGATCCGCAGGTCCAGCGGCGGTGTGTACTCGTGATGGTCGCCGAGCGCCCGGCAGTGGCAGGGGATGGAGCCGCCGAGGATATGGACGCGGTCGGCGATTACTACCGCGGGCGCCTGGTCCCGCGGCTCCGGAAACCGGGCCCGTGCGGTCCATATATTCGTCTCCGGGTCGTACTCGAAGGTCGTGCCCTGCGCACCCACGCCGGGGACGAACCCGCCGAAGACATAGACCTTGCCGTTGACGCCGGCCGCGGCCGACACCTGCTGCGCGACAGGAAGCGGGGCGCCGCGGCTCCAGGTATTCGTCGCCGGGTCGTAGATCTCCACGGCATCGGTTTGCGAGCCGCCGCAGCAATCCGGTGAGCCGCCGATCGCATAGATCTTGCCGTTCACGGCCGCCGCCGCGAGGAAGACCCGGGCGGTCGGCATCGGCGCCTTGCGCTCCCAGGTGTCCGTCTTCGGGTCATAGACCTCCAGCGCGTTGCTCGGGCCGCTGCCGCCGAGGACGTAAACCTTCCTATTCAGGGCCACGGCCGCGAGCCCGTAGCGCGGCGTCGGCATCGGCGACTTCCGAATCCACGCGTCCGCCGCCGGGTCGTACTCCTGCACCACGTCGCCGCTGACGAAACCGCCGAACGTATAGATCTTGCCGTTGCCCGGCGCTACGGCCACTGCGCCGAAGAGGATCGTCAGCATCGGATCGCGTTTCGACCAGGAGTTGGATTCCGTGTCGTAGACCTCGACCAGCGTCTCCTCGAAGGTCGAAGTATGAAGAGGAGGTTGGAAGCAAGGGGAGCCGCAGCCGCCGAAGGTGTAGATCTTGTTGTCGTGAGCCGCCGCGGCAAGGAGGCGGCGGGGCGTGGGCATAGCCTGCCGCGGCTGCCAGATATCCCCCTGGGCAAAGGCCGAGCCGGAGGCCGCGCAGAGAAGGACCTCCGCGAAGACTGCCACAAGGCGGAATGAGGAGGACTGGTTCCGTAGCTCCATGGCTTGCCGGGCCGCTCCATCCGGGCGCAGTCGAAAAGGATTAGCTCTTCTTTCCCGATTGTACTATGATATTTCAAGAGACGCGAAAGAAATATTTAAATTGGGGCATGTGTAGCCCCGTTCTGCTTCGTCATGCGACGCGCACAGCGCTCCAGGTTGGGCTCCGATCCGTGCCGTGTCGCACGTCGGTCGATTCCCCTGTCGTGTCTGTTGCTCGCGAGCCTTGCCACGGCTGCTGTGGCGCAGCCGCCCTGGTCAGCGGAGGCTCCAGGGGCGGCCGATTCCCGCTTCGGGTTGGGGCTCGATATCTTTTTCGAGCGGCAGGAGAGCCTGGAGATCGAGTCCGCGCTGAGCACGGTGACGCTACGGGCGCCTGGGGGGCAGGAGAGCCGGATGACGATCCCCGGCAACCCGGCGCTGCTGAACCGCAAGTTCGACATCCTCTGGGAGATGGAGGGGGCGGGCGTCGATTTCCCGGCCGCCTTGCCGCCCCGCGGCCTGCCCGGGTCGGCGCGGCTGGTCTCAACCCGGCTCCTGCAGGCCGGGTCGGTGGGCGTCGGCCGCGACGTCCTCGACCGGTCGCAACCGGCGGACAGC
>JBKKAU010000373.1:0-6768 GCA_046714475.1 Thermoanaerobaculia bacterium | reverse complement strand
CAAGTGGAGCTTCATCCCCAAGGGGAAGGACAAGGCCAAGTACCTGGTCTGCAACGCCGACGAGTCCGAGCCCGGCACCTTCAAGGACCGGCTGCTCATGGAGCACGACCCGCACCAGCTCATCGAGGGGTGCGCCATCTGCTGCTGGGCCGTCGGCGCCAACACCTGCTATATCTACATCCGCGGCGAGTACACCTATGCCGCCGACGTCCTCGAACGGGCGCTCAAGGAGGCCTACGAGGGGGGCGTGCTGGGCGGCAACGTGCTCGGCTCGGGCTTCCAGCTGAACATGTGGGTGCACCGCGGCGCGGGCGCCTACATCTGCGGCGAGGAGACCGGGATGCTGGAGTCGCTGGAGGGCAAGCGCGGCCAGCCGCGCGTCAAGCCCCCCTTCCCCGCCGTGGTCGGCGCTTTCGGCAGCCCGACGGTCATCAACAACGTCGAGACGCTCGCCAACGTGCCGCACATCCTGACGCGCGGCGCCGACTGGTTCAAAGCCATCGGCACCGACGAGAGGAACACCGGCCCCAAGCTCTACGCCATCTCCGGCCACGTCGAGCGGCCCGGCACCTACGAGCACCCGATCGGCATCACTTTCCGCGAGATGCTGGACGCGGCCGGCGGCATGTACAAAGGCGGCAAGCTCAAGGCGTTCATCCCGGGCGGCGCCTCGGCGCCGATCCTCAAGGCCGAGGACATCGACATCAAGATGGACTTCGACACCGTGGCCAAGGCCGGCTCCATGCTGGGCTCGGCGGCGGTGATCGTCATGGACGAGACGACCTGCATGGTGCGCTCGGTGGCGCGGCTCTCCAAGTTCTTCAACCACGAATCGTGCGGCCAGTGCACGCCGTGCCGCGAGGGGACGAACTGGATGGAATTGCTGCTCAAGCGCCTGGAGCACGGCGAGGGCCGTGAGAGCGACAAGCAGCTGCTCCTCTCGATCTGCAAGAACATCGGCGGCAACTCGCTGTGCGCGCTGGGCGACGCGGCCATCGGCCCGGTCCGCTCGCTCGTCGAGCAGTTCCCCGAGGAGATCGACCGGCACGTCCGAGAGGGGGGCTGTCCCTTCCCCCACCGGCGCTATTTCCAGAACGGAGCCTAGAAGTGCCCAAAGTCACGATCAACGACCGCACCGTCGAGGTGGAGGCCGGGACCAATCTGGTCGAGGCCGGTCTCAAGGTCGGCGTCCAGATCCCGCACTACTGCTACCACCCGCGCCTGACGGTGGTCGGCCAGTGCCGCATGTGCCTGGTCAAGATCGAGGGGATGCCCAAGCTCCAGGCCGCCTGCTCGACGCCGGTGGTCAAGGACGGCATGGTGGTGCGCACCGACGTGCCCGAGGTCGAAGAGGCGACCAAGGGGATGATGGAGTTCTTCCTCATCAACCATCCCCTCGACTGCCCGATCTGCGACCAGGCCGGCGAGTGCGGCCTCCAGGACTACTCGTTCAAGCACGGCGTGGCCTACTCGCGCTTCCAGTACGACGACAAGCGTACCTACCCGGGCCGCGAGCGCATCCCGCTCGGCGCCAACGTCCTCCTCAACATGAACCGGTGCATCCAGTGCACCCGTTGCGTGCGCTTCACGCAGGAGATCGCCAAGACCGGCGAGCTCGGCTTCTTCAACCGCGGCGCGCGCACCGAGATCGGCGTCTTCCCGGGCAAGGAGCTGAGCAACCCGCTCGCCACCTGCGTGGTGGACATCTGCCCGGTCGGCGCCCTGACCTCGACCCGCTTCCGCTTCGCCGAGCGCGTCTGGTACCTCGACAAGAAGCCGTCGCTCTGCACGGGCTGCGAGGTGGGCTGCAACATCACCATGGAGCACCGCCGGGGGGACATCAAGCGCTACAAGCCGCGCTTCAACCCCGAGGTCAACGACTACTGGATGTGCGACTACGGCCGCGCCACCTTCGAGCGCTACAAGCAGATCCCGCGGCTCCAGGCGACGCGCCTGCAGGGGCGGGCCGGACGCAACGGCGGCAGCTCCTCCGCTGGTTGGAAGGACACGCTCGACGCCGTCCACAAGGGTCTGACCACGGCCGACGGACCGGTCGTCTTCCTCGGCTCGCCCAACCTCTCCACCGAGGAGGCCTGGCTGTTCGCCCAGCTCGCGGACGCGGTCGGCTCGCCGCACCGCTCGGTGCCGGTCGACATCGGGCCGGAGCGCACGATCCCGAACCTGAAGGGCGGCATCACCGGCCGCGAGGCCGCCCCCAACCGGCGCGGCGCCGAGCTGGCCGGCCTCACCCCCGGTGAAGGGGAGACCATCGACGTCGACGACCTGGTCCTGGGCGGCGGCGCCGAGCGCTGCGGCGCCCTGGTGGTCTGCGACAGCGACTTCTCCGCCACCGTCTACACACCGGAGACGATCGAGAAGCTGCGGCGCGCCAAGTTCCTGGTGGTCTTCGGCTGGGCCGACTCGCCCCTGGCCAAGGTGGCCGACGTGGCGATCCCGACGCCGACCCACGCCGAGAGGGACGGCACCTTCGTCAACGTCGAGTGGCGGCTGCAGAAGTTCGAGCGCGCCTACCCCGCCCCGGGGCAGGTCCGCCCGGCGGTCGACGTCCTGGTCGAGCTGCTGTCGCGCTTCGACCCGCAGCGCTGGGGCAGGCTCGACACCCCCGCCGTCTTCGACCGCATGGCCGCCGAGCTGCCGGCCTTCGCCGGCCTGTCCTGGCGCACGCTGCCGGCGACCGGTGTGGCGCTCAACGTGCCGCAGGCGCAGCCGACCGCCGCCGCCACGGCCAACCCCGAGACGTCTCAGGGGCAGGGAGGGGTCGCCTGACATGAGCCCCGCAACTGTCGACTTCCTCGCCGTCCTGGCGAAGCTCGCGGTGATGCTGGGCTTCCTCTTGAACGTGGTGCCGATCATGGTCTGGGTCGAGCGCCGCGGCAGCGCGCTGATCCAGGACCGGCCCGGCCCCAACCGGCTCGGCCCCTTCGGGCTGTTGCAGCCGCTCGCCGACGCCGTGAAGTTCCTTTTCAAGGAGGACGTCACCCCGAGCTCCGTCGACAAGCCGCTCTTCCTGATGGCGCCGGCGCTGGGGCTGTTGCCGGCGTTCAGCACCATCGTGGTGATCCCGTTCGGCCCGGACCTGGAGGCCTTCGGCCGCGTCTTCCGGCTGGTGATCGCCGACGCCGACGCCGGGGTGCTGCTCTTCCTGGCGCTGTCGAGCCTCGGCGTCTACTCGCTGGTCATCGCGGGCTACGCCTCGAACAACAAGTTCTCGCTGATGGGCGCGATCCGCGCCTCGGCTCAGCTCATCAGCTACGAGCTGGCGCTGACGATCTCGGTGCTGGCGGTCATCCTCCCGGTCGGCTCGTTCCACCTGTCGGACATCGTCGACTGGCAACGCCAGCACGTCTGGATGGTGGTGCCGCAGGTCATCGGCTTCCTGGTCTTCCTGATCGCCGCCTTCGCCGAGACCAACCGGCTGCCGTTCGACCTGCCGGAGGCGGAGTCGGAGCTGGTGGCCGGGTTCCACACCGAGTACAGCGCCATGCGCTTCGCCAGCTTCTTCATGGCCGAGTACGCGGCCATGACGGCGCTGTCGGCGCTCGGCGTGACGCTCTACTTCGGCGGCTGGAGCATGCCGTTCATCGACTACCCGAACAACTGGCTCGGGGCGGTCCTCGGCCTGATCACGCTGGTCACCAAAGTGGCGCTCTGCATGGCGGTCTACGTCTGGGTCCGCTGGACGCTGCCGCGCTTCCGCTACGACCAGCTCATGCGGCTCGGCTGGAAGGTGCTGCTGCCGCTCGCCATCTTCAATCTGCTCTTGATCGCCGTTCTGACCCTGGCCGGCGTGCTCGAGCCGTTGGGAGCCTCGATCTGATGGAGACCGTGATCTTCTTCCTGTTCGCCGCTCTGACCCTGGCCTCGGCGCTGATGGTGGTGCTGCACCGGAACCCCGTCTACGCCACCATGAGCCTGGTGGTGACGCTGTTCTCGGTGGCGGTGTTCTTCGTCATGCTCGGCGCGCCGTTCCTGGGGGTGATCCAGGTGCTGGTCTACGCCGGCGCCATCGTCGTCCTGTTCCTGTTCGTCATCATGCTGCTCAACGTCGAGCGCGAGGAGAGGCAGCACGGCGGCCAGACCGCGCAGCGCTGGGTGTCGATCGTCGGCGCCATCGTCTTCGGCTCCCTGCTGATCCTGCTCTTCTGGCGCGGCGGACCGACGCAGACCGACCCCTTGACGGAGGAGCTGGTGTCGATGAAGGGGCTCGCGACCGCCCTGTTCTCGGAGTACCTGCTGGCCTTCGAGGCCGTGGGCCTGCTGCTGCTGGTGGCGGTCATCGGCGCCACGATCGCGGCGCGCCGGCCGCAGTACGCCGACACCGCCCATGGCGCCGATACCCCGGCCGTCGAAGAAAGGGAGGTCTAGCCGGTGGTCCCCGTCTCCTGGTATCTGCTGCTCTCGGCCCTGCTCTTCGCCATCGGCGCGGCGGGCGCTCTCACACGACGCAACGGCATCAGCATCTTCCTGTCGATCGAGCTGATGCTGAACGCCGCCAACCTGTCGATCGTCGCCTACGCGCGCCAGCTCGGCGACCATACGGGACAGCTCATCGTCTTCTTCGTCATGGCGGTCGCCGCCGCCGAGGCCGCGGTGGGCCTCGCGCTGTTCATCGCCGTCTACCGCCAGCGGCGGACGATCGACGTCAACCGCTTGAACCTGATGCGCTGGTAAGGGCCTTCCGATGCTCGACCTCCTCTGGCTCATCCCGATCCTGCCGCTCCTCGGCGCGACGATCAACGCCCTGCTCGTCCGGGCGCCCAAGCCGCTGGTCACCGCCGTAGGCGTGGGCGCGCCGCTGCTGACGCTGCTCCTCGCCCTGGGCTGCATCTGGCAGTACGCGACCGGCGTCCACCCCGGCGCCTTCGAGCAGGTGCTCTACGCCTGGACCGCGGGCGACCTCCCCATCGACGTCGGCTTCCGGTTGGATGCGCTGTCGGCGGTGATGCTGTTCATCGTCACCTTCGTCGGCTTCCTGATCCACGTCTACTCGGCCGGCTACATGAGCCACGAGGCGGGCTACCGCCGCTACTTCTGCTACCTCAACCTGTTCATGACGGCGATGCTCCTGCTCATCCTGGGCAAGAACTACCTGATCATGTTCGTGGGTTGGGAGGGCGTCGGCCTCTGCTCGTACCTGCTGATCGGCTTCTACTACGACCAGGAGTTCCCGCCCTACGCCGGCAAAAAGGCGTTCATCGTCAACCGGATCGGCGACTTCGCCTTCCTGGTCGGCATGTTCGCCCTGATCCACCAGTTCGGGACGCTGGAGTACAGCCGGGTCTTCCCCGCGGCGCTCCAGAACACCGGCGTGATGACGTCGCCGTACGCCCTCGGCCTGACGCTCGCGAGCTTCGTGGCGCTCTGCTTCTTCATCGGCGCCATGGGCAAGAGCGCGCAGATCCCGCTCTACGTCTGGCTGCCGGACGCGATGGCCGGCCCGACGCCGGTCTCGGCGCTGATCCACGCCGCGACCATGGTGACCGCCGGCGTCTACGTGGTGGTGCGCTCGAACGCCATCTTCCAGCAGGCGCCGGACATCTCGGCCTTCGTGGCGGTGATCGGCGCGGCCACGGCGCTCTTCGCCGCCACCATCGGCATCGCCCAGACCGACATCAAGAAGGTGCTGGCCTACTCGACGGTGTCGCAGCTCGGCTACATGTTCCTGGCCGCCGGGCTCGGCGCCTATACGGCGGCGATCTTCCACGTCGGCACGCACGCCTTCTTCAAGGCCCTCCTCTTCCTCGGGTCCGGCTCGGTGATCCACGCCATGGGCGGCGAGCAGGACATGCGGCAGATGGGCGGGCTCAAGAAGCACATGCCGTCGACCTACTGGACGTTCGTGATCGGCGCGCTGGCCATCGCCGGCATCCCGCCGCTCGCCGGCTTCTTCAGCAAGGACGAGATCCTGCACGCCGCGGCCTCCGAGCACCAGTGGGTGCTCTACGCCGTCGGGCTGCTGACCGCCGGCATCACCGCCTTCTACATGTTCCGGGCGGTGCTCCTCACCTTCCACGGCAAGTTCCGCGGCACGCACGATCAGGAGCACCACCTGCACGAGTCGCCCGCGGTGATGACCCTGCCGCTCTGGATCCTGGCCATCGGCTCCGTCGTCGCCGGCTGGGTGGGGATCCCCAAGCTCCTCTCCTTCGGCCGCGACCTCAACTGGTTCCACCACACCCTGGAGCCGATCATCGTGCTGCCCCAGGGCGCGGAGGCGGGCGAGCACAACGTCGGCGTGGGGCTGGAGTGGCTGCTCCTGGTCCTCGCGGTCGTGGTGGCGACGGCGGGCATCCTCTTGGCCCGCGCCTTCTACGGCGGCGACAAGGGGCTGGCGGAGGGCCGCGCCTGGGCGTCGCGCTTCCCCTTCGTCCACCGGCTGCTGGTCAACAAGTACTACGTGGACGAGCTCTACGACCGCGTCATCGTGCGGCCGCTCGCCGCGCTGTCCCTGTTCTTCTGGAAGGTGGTGGACACGTTCGTGATCGACGGGGCCGTCCGCGCCGGCGCGTTCCTCACCGAGCTGACCGGCGACCTCGGCCGCTTCTCCACCACCGGCAACGTCCGCAACTACGCCCTGTACTTCTTCCTCGGCGTGATCCTGCTCTTCTGGTGGGTCGCACTCTGATATGGAAAACGTTCTCGCTCTGCTCCTCGGCAACACGCTGACGCGTCTGGTCTTCTTCCCGACGTTCGCCTGCCTGCCGCTGCTCTTCCTGCGGGGGGCGCGCGCGGTCAGGATCTATGCGC
>JBKKAU010000372.1:0-1026 GCA_046714475.1 Thermoanaerobaculia bacterium | reverse complement strand
ACGCTGATCGCCACTCTGACGACGCCCCCCGAGCCCGGCCTCGCCATCGAGGCCGCCGAGCTCGAAGGCGTCGAATGGCTGGAGGTGCGCGCCGACCTGCTCGGGGACCTCGATCCCCGGATTCTCCGCGCCTGGTTCCCCGGCAAGCTCCTCTACACCCTCCGCAGCCGCGCCGAAGGGGGCGCCTCCGAAGGCTCCGCCGAGCGCCGCAAGCGCCGGCTGATCGAGGCCGCCCAGGTCTACGACCGGGTCGACCTCGAGATGGCTCGGGACCTCGCCCCGGACCTGCTCAAGGCGATCCCCCCCGAGAAGCGGCTCCTCTCCTGGCACGGCCCGGCGATCGGCCTGGAGGGCCTCCAGAGCTGCTTCGAGAAGATGGCCGCTATCCCGGCGTCGCTCTACAAGCTGGTGCCGGCGGCCAGCCAACCCGGCGAGGAGCTGCATCCCCTGATGCTGCTCGACGCACTCCAACGCCGCGATGTGGTGGCCTTCGCCTCGGGCGAGGCGGGCGTCTGGACCCGTATGATCGCGCCGCGCCTGGGCGCGCCGGTCGTCTACGGCGCGGCGGGGGAGGTGCCGGGCGCGCCGGGCCAGCCTTCGATCCGCCGGCTACGCGAGGACTATGGGCTGCCCGGCCTGCCTCCCGTCGAGACCCTTTTCGGCATCATCGGCAACCCGGTGGCGCACTCGCTGTCGCCCCGCATCCACAACGCCGCCTACCGTGCCCTCGGCATCCCGGCGCTCTACCTGCCGTTCCATACCGACTCCTTCGGCGAGTTCTGGCTGGAGGTGGTGGAGGGCGGGCTGTTCGAAGCGTTCGGTATGTCTCTGCGCGGGTTCTCGGTGACCGCTCCTTATAAAGAGGCGGCGCTGGCGGTGGCGGGCGCCGAGAGCCCGCTGGCCGGCAAGATCGGCGCCGCCAACACCCTGGTCTGCAACCAGGGGGTGTGGGAGGCCGAGTCGACCGACCCGGACGGCGTGGTGCTGCCGCTACGCGCGCGCGGCATCGCGGTCGAGGGCCTGCGC
>JBKKAU010000371.1:0-15001 GCA_046714475.1 Thermoanaerobaculia bacterium | reverse complement strand
CCAGAGGCGCTGCTGGGCGAAGGAGACGGGGAGCGGCACGTCGCGCGGCTCCGGCTCGATCGGCGGCCCCTGGAGCTGGTCTCCACCCTGCCGGGCCTCCTCGACCGCCCCGGCCAGCCCGGCCACGGTGGGGGCCTGGAACAGCGTACGCAGCGACAGGTCGACCGCGAAGACCTGGCGCAGCCGGCTGGCGAGCCGCGTGGCAAGGAGCGAATGGCCGCCCAGGAGGAAAAAGTCGTCGTGGCGGTCGACCCGCGCGATAGCCAGCAACTCGCGCCAGAGACCCGCGATCAGCTCCTCGACCGGGCCGCGCGGGGCCTGGTGGTCGCCAGCCGGCTCGTGCTCGCGGCTCGGGGCGGGGAGCGAGCGCCGGTCCAGCTTGCCGTTGGGCAGCCTGGGGAGCGCGGGAAGGACGACGAACGCCGAAGGCACCATGGCGTCCGGCAACTCCCGCGCCAGGGCCTCCCGCAGGCTATCGGACCGCGCCTCGCCGTCGCGCTGGATAACCACGTAGGCGACCAGGCGCTTGTCCCCCAGGTCCTCGCGGGCGACCACGGCGGCTTCCAGCACCTCCGCATGGCGCGCCAGGGCGGCCTCGACCTCGCCGGGCTCGATCCGCACGCCGCGGATCTTGACCTGGGCGTCGATACGGCCGAGGAACTCGATCCGGCCGTCCGGCCCCAGGCGCGCGAGGTCGCCGCTGCGATACAGGCGCTCCCCGGGCTCGGCGCTGAATGGATGCGGGATGAACTTCTCGGCGGTGAGGTCCGGCCGCGCGATATAGCCGCGCGCGAGGTTCACGCCGCCGATGTGCAACTCGCCGGGTACACCGAGCGGGCAGGGCCGGAGACTCCGGTCCAGGATGTGGATCTGCAGATTGCCGAGCGGCCGGCCGATTACGATCCCGGGCAGGTCCTCGCCCGGCTCGCAGACCCGGTGGGCGGCGTCGATGGCGGCCTCGGTGGGACCGTAGAGGTTGTGAAGCTCCGTCTCCGGCAGCCGGCCGAAAAAGCGCCGGGCCAGCGCCGAAGGGAGAGCTTCGCCGCCGCAGAACATCCGCCGCAGCCCCGCGCACCGCTCGACCCCCTCCTCTTCGAGCAGCACCTGCAGCATCGACGGCACGAGTTGAAGCACGGTGATCCCCAACTCCTCGACGACGCGAACCAGGTAGCCCGTCTCGCGGTGGCCGCCGGGGCGCGCCATCACCAGCCGCGCCCCGGCGAGCAGCGGCACGAAGATCTCCCAGATCGAGGCGTCGAAACTGAACGGGGTCTTCTGCAACACCCGGTCGCCGTCGCCGACGGGAAAGCTCGCCTGCATCCAGACCAGGCGGTTGCGGATCGCCCGGTGCGGCACCATGACGCCCTTGGGCGTGCCCGTGGAGCCCGAGGTGTAGATCACGTAGGCGAGCCCGTCTCCGGCGGAGGGTGGCGCGAGGCCCCACCCGTCGCCGCCGGCCGACAGGGCGGTTTCGATGCCGTGCGCGGTCGCGCCCGGCAGGTCGAGCGGCAGCCCCTCCTGGGCGAGCAGCGCCACCGCTCCGGAATTCGCCAGCATGAAAGCCAGACGCTCGGACGGCTGCTCAGGGTCGAGCGGCACGTACGCGGCCCCGCACTGGAGGATGCCGAGCATGCCGACGATCATCGCCGCCGACCTCTCGGCGTAGAGACCCACCCTGTCCTCCGGCCGTACGCCGATCCGCCGAAGGTAGCGGGCCACCCGGTGGGCCCGCTCCTCCAGGCCGTCATAGGTCAGCGCCCATCCCGCCCCCTCGACGGCGATGCGGTCCGGCGTGCGGGCCGCTTGCGCGGCGACCATGTCGTGCAGGCACTCCAGCCCGGAGGGCTCGTAGTCGGCCCGGGTCCAGCTCCACTCCACCAGGAGCTGCTGGCTCTCCTCCTTGCTCAGCAGAGGCAGCTCCGAAAGCCGGAGGCCGGGGGCCGCCGCCACGGCGTCTTCGAGCAGCGTCTTCAGATGGCGGATGAGCCGCTCGGCCGTGGCCGCGTCGAAGAGGTCGACGTTGTACTCCAGCGAGCCGCCGATCCCGCCCGGAGCTTCCACCAGCGCCAGGGTGAGGTCGAACTTCGCCGTGCCGGTCCCCGCCGCCAGGGGGCTCAGCGCAAGGCCCGGCAGGGACAGCGGCTCGGCCGCGGCGTTCTCGAAGGCGAGCATCACCTGGAAAAGGGGCGGACGGCTCGGGTCGCGCTCCGGCTGCAGCGCCTCGACGATGCGCTCGAACGGCAGCTCCTGATGGGCGTACGCCTGTAGCGCCACCCGCCGCACGCGGCCCAGCAACTCGCGGAACCCCGGATCACCCGAGGCGTCGACGCGCAGCACCAGGGTGTTGACAAAAAAGCCGATCAGGCCTTCGAGCTGCCGCGAGCTCCGGCCGGCCACCGGGGTGCCGACGCTGACATCCTCCTGCCCGGAAAGGCGGTGCAGCAGAGCGAGGAAGACAGCGGTCAGCGTCATGAAGAGGGTGGCGCCACCCCCTTCGAGATCCTGCCCCAGCGCGGTCAGCTCCGACGCCAGCCCGGGAGGCACCACGAAGCCGCGGCTGGCGCCGCGATGGCCCTGGATCGGAGGCCGCGGCCGGTCGGCCGGCAGCTCCAGAGCGGGAGCCCCGGCGAGCGTCGACCGCCAGAAACCGAGCTCCGCCTCCACCCGCTCGCCGCTCAGCCGGTCGCGTTGCCAGAGGGCGAAGTCCGCCTACTGGATCGGCGGCTCGGGCAGCGGCGACGGCTCGCTCCGCAGGAACGCCGCATAGAGCGCCGCCATCTCCCGGACGAGGATGCCCATGGACCAGCCGTCGCTCACGATGTGGTGCATGGTGAACAGCGCCGCGTGCTCCTCCGGCGCGAGCCGCAGCAGGGCGGCCCGCACCAGCGGCCCCCGCGTGAGGTCGAACGGCCGCCGGGCCTCGGCCAGGGCCGCCTTTCGCGCCTCCGCCTCACGCTCCGCCGGCGGGAGACCCGTCAGTTCCACGGCCGGTAGGGCAAAGGGGAGAGCCGGAGCGATCACCTGGAACGGCTGCCCATCGACGCTCGTGAAGGTGGTGCGCAGGGTGGCATGGCGCCGGGCGATTTCCTCCAGGGCGAGCCGCAGCGCGGCCGGATCCAGGGCACCGGTCAGCCGCACGGCGGTGGGAATGTTGTAGGTCGCGGTGCCCGGCTCGAGCTGATCGAGGAACCAGAGCCGCTCCTGGGCGAAGGAGGCGGGCGCGGTCCCGCCATGGCGCCAGTCGTCGGCCGGGATCGGCCCCGAGGCCGTCTCTTCCGCTTCGTGCGCCGTTCCCGAGCGAAGGAGCCAGGCGGCGAGCGCGGCCGGGGTGGGGGCCTCGAAGAACGCCACCACGGGGACGCCCGCCCCGAGCTCCTCCTGCAGGCGGTTGGCGGCGAGCGCGGCGGAGATCGAGTTGCCGCCCATCTCGAAAAAATCGTCGTGGAGTCCCACCCGGTCGATCCGAAGCACCTCGCGCCAGAGGTCGACCAGACTGCGCTCCAGCTCCGTCCGCGGCGCCGCGTACTCCCGCCCCAGGCCGGTCCGGTCGCCCGCCGGCGCGGGCAGGGCGCGGCGGTCCACCTTGCCGCTCGGCGTAAGCGGCAACCGGTCGAGCGTCACGAGCGCGGCCGGCAGCATGTGGTCCGGGAGCGTGCGGGCCAGGAGCTCGCGCGCCTCGGAGAGAGTGATCCCCGCCGCCGGGCGCGGCACCACATAGGCCACCAGACGCCGCTCGGCGCCATCCTCGCCATGGGCGGCGACGACCGCCTCCTGGACCGCAGGGTGCGCGGCCAGGGCCGCTTCGATCTCCCCCAGCTCGATCCGGAAACCGCGGACCTTGACCTGGTGATCGATCCGTCCCAGATACTCGAGGTCGCCGTCCGGCAGATAGACGGCCAGGTCGCCGGTCCGATAGAGCCGCTCTCCCGCCGCGCCGGACGGATCGGGCAGGAAACGCTCCGCGGTCAGCTCGGGACGGCCGAGATATCCCGCGGCCACTCCGGCCCCTCCGACGTAGACCTCCCCCGGGACGCCGATGGGCACCGGCTGGAGCCAGGGATCGAGCACACGCAGCCGCAGGTCCGGGATGGGACAACCGATCACGCTCCGCCCGGCGGTCTCCAGATCCTCGGTCCGCAGCGGGCGCCCGGTGACGTGGACCGTGGTCTCGGTGATGCCGTACATGTTGACCAGCCGCGGCCGGCGGTCGCCGTATCGCTCGAACCAGGGACGGAGGTTCCCGATCTCCAGAGCCTCGCCACCGAAGACCACCAGGCGCAAGGAGAGATCCGATTGCGCCGGAGCGCGTTCCTCCGTCCGCGCGAGCTGGTAGAAGGCCGAAGGGGTCTGGTTGAGCACCGTCACCCGCTCCCGCCGCAACAGCGCCAGGAAGTCCTCCGGGGAGCGGCTGACCGCGTAAGGCACCACCACCAGACGGCCGCCATACAAGAGGGCCCCCCAGATCTCCCAGACCGAGAAATCGAAGGAGTAGGAATGGAAAAGGGTCCAGACGTCATCCGGCCCGAAGCCGAACCAGCCGTCGGTCGACGTGAACAGGCGCGCCACATTCGCGTGGCTCACCAGCACGCCTTTCGGCCGTCCCGTCGAGCCGGAGGTGTAGATGACGTAGGCCGGGTCTTCGGGGGCGGTGCGCGCTCCGGGGTTGTCCTCGCGCTCCCGCCCGATCCGCTCGACATCGACGCCGTCGAGGAGGACGGTCCGAGCGTCCAGTTGGCCCGGCAAGACCGGGGCCAGGCGCGTCTCCGTCACCAGGACCGCGGCCCGGCTGTCCTCCAGGGCGAAGGCCAGGCGCTCCGGTGGATAGGCCGGGTCGAGAGGCAGGTAGGCGCCACCGGCCTTGAGCACACCCAGGATCGCCGCCACGGTATCGAGCGAGCGCTCCAGGCAGAGCCCCACGAGACTTCCCGGTCCGATTCCCAAGGCGCGGAGATGATGGGCGAGCCGGTTGGCCCGTCGGTTCAGCTCGCCGTAGCTCATCCGCTCGCCGCCGAAGGTCACCGCGTCGGCCTCGGGAGTGGCCGCGGCGCGCGCCTCGAACCGCTCGTGGAGACAGAAGGCCTCCTCCAGAACCGGCAGGACCGGAGCGCCCCACTCCACCAGGATCTGGTGCCGTTCGGACCCGGTCAGAAGGGGCAGCTCCGAAAGGCGCCTCTCCTCATCGGCGACGACCCCCGCAAGCAGGGTCGCGAAATGGCCGGCCATCCGCTCCACCCTCGACACATCGAACAGATCGACGTTGAGCTTCCAGGAAATCGCCAGCACTTGCGGCGTATCCCAGGCGCTCACCACGAGGTCGAACGTCGTAGTCTCATTCGCCATCTCCAGCGGGCTCAGGGTAAGACCGGGGAGGTCGAGGCTCGAAGCCGGGGCGTTCTGTACCTGGAACAGGACCTGGAACAGAGGCGAGCGGCTGAGATCGCGCTTGCCCCCCAACTCGCCGACCAGACGCTCGAAGGGCAGGTCCTGGTGCGCATAGGCCTCCAGCGTGGACCGGCGCACCCGGGCGAGCAGCTCGCGAAATGGGGGATCGCCGGACAGGTCGGCGCGTAGGGCCAGCGTGTTGACGAAGAGGCCGATCAGCCCTTCCAGCTCGCTGTGCCGGCGGTTGGCGATCGTGGTGCCGACGACCAGGTCGTCCTGCCCCGTGTAGCGGTGGAGCAGCGCCTCGAAGGCGGCGAGCAGCGTCATGAACACGGTCGTACCGTGCCGCCGGCAGAGGGCACGCACGCCGCCGGCAACACCTGCCGGCAGCTCCTGGACCACACTGGCGCCGCGGGAGCCCTGGATCAGCGGCCGGCGGCGGTCTGTTGAAAGATCGAGCGCCGGCGCTCCTTCGAGCCGCTCCCGCCAGTAGGCGAGCTGTGTATCGAGGAGATCGCCGGTGAGCGCGTCCCGCTGCCACTCCACGTAGTCCAGGTACTGCAGCGGCAGCTCCGGCAGCGGCGAGGGCCGGCCTCCGGCGTAGGCGGCGTAGAGCGTCGCCAGCTCGCGGACCAGAACGCCGAGAGACCAGGCGTCGCTCACGATGTGGTGCATGGCGAAGAGCACGGCGTGCTCGTCGTCGGCGAGCCGCAGCAGCGTGACCCGGAGCAGGGGGCCGGACCGCAGATTGAACGGACGGCGGGAGTCGGCTTCGGCGAGGCGGAGGGCCTCGGTCTCGCGGCGCCGCCCGGGAAGGGCACGCAGATCGACCCGCGGCACCGCGGGCGACAGGGCCGGCGCGAGGACCTGGACCGGCTCGCCCTCCACGACCGAGAAGGTGACGCGCAACGCCTCGTGCCGCCGCACGATCTCATCCAGGGCGCGCTGGTGCGCCTTGTCATGAAGCCGGCCGGTGAGCCGGAATGCCGCCGGGAGCACATACGTGGTGCCGCCCTGCTCCAACTGGTCGAGGAACCAGAGCCCCCTCTGCGACAGGGAGAGCGGGAAGGCCTGCGGCTCGTGCTCTTCCTGGAGCAGGATCTCGAGCAGCTCGCGCTTCGCATCGCTGAGGCGGCCCAGGTCGGTCGTCACTCCGCGGCCCCCTCCTGCGCGGCCTTCTTCCGGCGCAGCAGCTCACGCGCCTCCTCGTCCGAGAGCTGGTCGAGCCGGGCGACGAGATGATCGACACCGCCGGCACGGCGGCGGGACTGCAGCCTGGGAAGGGCCGCTGGTGCCGCCGAGCCCTCCCGCAGCTCGCGCTCGATCTGCGCCGCCAGCCCGGCGACGGCCGGCTCCTCGAACAAGATGCCCACCGGCAGCTCTACCCTGAACCGGTCGCGTACCCGCGAGACCACCTGGGTGGCGAGCAGAGAGTGGCCTCCGAGCTCGAAGAAGCTGTCATGGATCCCGACCTCCTGGATCCCGAGGAGCTCCTGAAAGATCCCGGCAACCGCCGACTCGGTCTCGGTCCCGGGAGCGACGTAGGCCGTGCGCAGATTGGGACGGGAGTGCTGGGCCTGCTGCGCCGCCGCCGGCTCCGACCCGCTCCGCCGGGCTTCGATCCGCGCCGGCAGGTCCTCCGGCGAGACCACGACCTGAGGGACATGGGGCAGGGACAGGACGTGCCGCAGCGCCGCGGCAGCCTCCTCTACCGAGATCGCCGTCCCGGCGGCTACGTCCTCCGGGCCTCCCACAGGGTCCATGTTGACGACCGTGCAGGGGACCGGAAGCCGGCGGCCGGCCTGCGCCAGGTGCTCCAGGAACAGGCCGGCGGCAGCGGCGGCGGGGTTCTCCGGGCTGCCGAGGACGGAGGCTAGCGAGGTGAGCAGCAGGCAGAAGGCGGGCCGCTCCTCCCCCGAAGCGCCGGCAAGGTACTGGAGCCTCTCGAGCCGCGCGGCCGCGGCGCGCACCGCCTCTTCCGCGCTCATCCCGGGAACGGCCAGGGGCGAGGCATCGATCACCCCATGGATGGGACCTGGCGCGCTGCCCCCAGGGTCGATCACGGCGACCTCGGCCCCGAGCCCTTCCAGTTCCCTCACCCGGGCGAGCCGTTCGCCGGCAGGCCACGGCTCGGCCAGGACCAGCTTCGCCCGCGCCTCCCGGGCCAGGAGGCCGGCGAGCGCGTATCCGACGCCCTCCAGACCGCCCGCCAGCAGGTAGGTCCCTCCCTCCTGCAGGAGAGGCTTGGCGCCCGCCGGCGGCCGCACCGGCTCGTAGAACCGAACCCAGCGGTGACCGCCCCGGTAGGCGATGACCGGCACCACCGGTTCCGCCGGCTCGACCGCGGCCTCCGCCAGCAGGGCCTCGACCGAGCCTGCGTCGAGATCCGGCACGGGGCCGAGGTCGACCGCGCGGCAGACCAGCCCGGGCAGCGGCCGGCCCAGGACCGGGACCAGAAGCGGCGCCCGCAGCGGGTCGACCGTCTCGCCGCCGGTCACCTCCTGGAGCTGGTCGGCGACGATCGTCACCACACCGGCCCCTCCTCCCTCCGCGAGCGCCTGGAGCAGCGGCGCGGGGTGGCGCAGCCTTTCGGCCGTAACGTTCCAGAGGTGGAGGAACCGGCGAGGCCGTAGGCCGCGGGCGCCGAGCTCGCGCAGGAGCGCGAGGTGGTCCTCCACGGCGTCGGGCCGGACCTCGAAGCGCAGCCCTCCGAGATCGGCGAAGCGCTCTCCGGGCGATACCCGGACCACCTCCCCGCCGCGCTCCTCCAAGCGCCGGGCGAGATCCTCCCCGAGCCCGGAAGAGTCCATGAAGACCAGCCAGCCGGAGTCCTGCCCGTTCCACTTCGGCGCCGCCAGCAGGGGCGCGCGCTTCCAGGACGGGACGTAGAGCCAATCGGCCGGGTCGCCGCGACGGACCGGAGCCGCCGCCGGTTGCGGCGCCCCGGGCTCGATCCAGAAGCGCTGCCGCTCGAACGGGTAGGAGGGCAGCCGGACGCGCCGGCGCCGCTCGTGGGCGTAGAACCCCTTCCAGTCGACGTCGACCCCGGCGAGCCAGAGCTTCCCCAAGGCGCCGAGCAGGAACGCCTCATCCGGCTGGCGGTCGTGCTCGTTACGCAGCGACGGGATCGCCAGCCGCTCGTCCTCGTCGTCTCCCCGCACATCCGCCGCCTGCTGCAGGGCGAGCGTCGACAGGCCGAAGCCCGGGCCGACCTCGAGCAGCACCCGCGAGGAGCTCCTCCAGAGCGTCGTCAGCCCCTGGGCGAAACGGACCGGCTGGCGGAGGTGGCGGGCCCAGTAGCCGGGATCGGTCGCCTCGCCATTGGTGATCCAGGTCCCGGTCACGTTGGAGACATAGGGGATCCGCGGCGGCGCCAGTCGCACGCCGCAGACCAGCCGGTCGAGGGCGGGTGCCACCGGCTCCATGGCGCGCGAGTGGAAGGCGTGCGTGGTCGGCAGCCGGCGGCTGGACACGCCGTCCGCGTCGAGCCGCTCGCGCAGCCGCGCCACGGCCTCCTCGGGACCCGAGACCACGCAGACCCCGCGGGAGTTGATCGCGGAGACGTCGAGATTCCCTCCGAGCAAGGGGCGCAGGCGCTCCTCGGGGAGCGAAACCGCGAGCATGGCGCCGGCGGGCAATTCCTCGATCAGCCGCGCCCGCTCGGCGACCAGGAGCAGGGCGTCTTCCAGCGAGAGCACGCCCGCGAGGCAGGCCGCCGTGTACTCGCCCAGGCTGTAGCCGAGCAGGGCCTCGGGTTGGATCCCCCACTCCATCCAGACCTGGGCCAGCGCGTACTCGACCGCGAACACCGCGGGATGCGCGAAGAGTGTCCGGTGCAGGCGGCGCGACGCCTCGTCCTCCGGCTGCGGCGCGCGTCCGAGCATGCGCCGCAGGTCGGGCCCGCCTCCCTCCTCCGCCTCCCTCCCCGCCGGGAAGAGCACGTCCAGCAGGTCGAACCGGGGGCGCAGCAGCCCGGCGCAACGGTCCAGGTGCTCGCGGAAGGTGGGCTCCGCCTCGTAGAGGCCGCGCGCCATGCCGGCGTAGTGGTCGCCCACGCCGGGGAGCAGGAAAGCGACGGGCCGCCGGCCCGCTTCACGCCAGGCGCCGAGGAGCCGGCGCGGATCGCGCTCCGCCAGCGCCCGGCGGGCCTCTTCAGCATCCCGGCAGACCAGCATCCGGCGGTGCCCGAAGATCCGGCGCCCGGTCTGGATCGTGAAGGCCACGTCGGCCAGGCTCCGCTCCGGGTGGGCCTCCAGATCGGCCGCGAGGTGGCCGGTCGCCGTCTCCAGCGCCGTCTCGGTCTTGGCGGACAAGAGCAGGAGCTGCCAGGGCCGCGAAGGACCCGAGGGCTCCTGCTCCGGCGGCTCCTGGAGGACGACGTGGGCATTGGTGCCGCCGAGGCCGAACGAGCTGACGCCGGCGCGGCGGGGTGTGCCGTCCGGCTGCCAGTCGATCAGCCGGTCGGCGACGTAGAACGGGCTCTTCGCGAAATCGATCGCCGGGTTCGGCCGCTCGAAGTGGAGACTCGGCGGGATCTGCCGGTGCTCCAGCGCCAGGGCCGCCTTGAGCAGGCCGGCGACGCCGGCCGCGGCCGAGCAGTGCCCGACGTTGGTCTTGACCGAGCCGATGGCGCAGTACCCCGTGCGCTCGTTATCCGGGCTGCCGGGCGGGTTACCGGCGCGGAACGCCTTGGTCAGCGCCGCCACCTCGATCGGGTCGCCGAGAGCGGTCCCCGAGCCGTGGCACTCGACGTAGCCGATGCTCTCCGGGTCTACCCCGGCGAGCGCCTGGGCGGTCGCGATCACCTCCGCCTGGCCGTCGATGCCGGGGGCGGTGAAGCCCACCTTGGCCGAGCCGTCGTTGTTGAGCGCGGCGCCCAGGATCACAGCGTGGATCGTGTCGCCGTCGGCCACCGCGTCCTCCAGACGCTTGAGGACTACGACCCCCACCCCGCCGCCGTAGACCGAACCGTCGGCGCCGGCGTCGAAGGCGCGGCAGCGGCCCTGCAGCGAATCGAGGCCGCCCGGCTGATACATGTAGCCGCTCTTCTGCGGCAGCTTGACCGAGACGCCGCCGGCGAGCGCCACGTCGCAGGTGTAGGAGAGCAGATTCTGGCAGGCGAGCACGACCGCGACCAGCGACGTCGAGCAGGCGGTCTGGACGTCCAGGCTGGGGCCGCGCAGGTTCAGCTTGTACGAGACGAAGGTCGTCAGGTAGTCGCGGTCGGTGCCGAGCGCGATCTGGTAGCCGCCGGCCGAGCTGATCCGCTCCGGGTTGGTGTAGAGGTTGAACAGGAAGTAGCTGCTCATGGTGACGCCGCCGAAGACCCCGATGGCGCCGGGATAGCGCTCGGGGTCGATGCCGGCGTCCTCCAGAGCCTGGTGGGCGCACTCCAGGAAGAGCCGGTTCTGCGGGTCCATCAGCTCCGCCTGGCGCGGCGAGATGTCGAAGAATTGGGCGTCGAAGAGGTCCGGCTCGTCGAGCACGCCGCGCGCCTTGACGAAGTTGGGATCGCGCAGCAGCTCGGGCGGCATGGCGGGGTCCAGCTCGTCGTCCTGGAAGCAGGAGACGCAGTCGAGACCTGTCGTGAGGTTCCGCCAGAACTGCTCGAGGTCGGCGGCGCGCGGAAAGCGGCCGGCCATGCCGACGATGGCGATCCCTTCGAGCCCGCTTCCCTCCTGGTCGCTCAACCGCTCCTCCTGCGGGCCTTGGCCAGCTCCTTCTGGCGCCGGGCCGCCTCGATCTGCTTCTGGGCCCTGTCCTTGGCCCCCTCAAGACCGGCGGCGGCGCCGACTTCGGCCGTCTTGCGGCCCAGGTGCTCGGCCAGGGCCCGGACGCTCGGGTAGTTGAACAGCTCGATCAGCGACAGCTCCCGGCCCAGCGCCTCCTGGAGCCGGGCGTGGAGGCGGACCAGCAACAGCGAGTGGCCGCCGAGGTCAAAGAAGTTGTGCCGAACCCCGACCTTCTCCAGCCCCAGCACCTCGCGCCAGACGCCGACGATCGTCCGCTCGAGATCGCTCTCGGGCTCGACATATGCGGTCTCCAGCCCTACGTCCAGCCCCTCGGGGGCGGGCAGCGCCCGGCGGTCCACCTTGCCGTTCGGCGTCACCGGCAGACGGTCGAGCCGCACGAACGCGGCGGGGACCATATAGGCCGGCAGGTGCTCTCGTAACGTATCGCGTAGCGCTTCGACGTTCACCGGGTTCTCGGGATCCGATACCAGGTAGGCCACCAGCCGCCGGGCGCCAGGATCGGGCGAGTCCTGGCGGGCGAGCACCACGGCCTCGCGCACGCCCGGCAGCCGTCCCAGCGTCGCTTCGATCTCCCCCAGCTCGATGCGGAAGCCGCGGATCTTGACCTGCTGGTCCGCCCGGCCGGCGAACACGGCCTGACCGTCAGGCAGGTAGCGGCCCAGGTCGCCGGTGCGGTAGACCCGGTCGCCCGACCGCTCTGTGAAAGGGTTGCTCCGGAAGCGTTCCACGGTGAGCGTCTCGTCCTCTAGATAGCCCTTGGCCAGATGCGGGCTCCGCACCCAGATCTCCCCCACCTCGCCGACGCCGGCGAGCACCGGGGCATCCGCGCCCGAGACAACGAGGAGCTGGACGTCCCGCATTCCGCGCCCCAGGGGGAGAATCTGCTTGGCCCGCCCTTCGTCGGCCCCTCCCTCCTCCACCACGTGGAAACCGACGGCGCGCTGGGTCTCGGTGCTGCCGTAGAGGTTGACCACCGTGACCCGCGGCGCGATACGCCGGAGGCGGTCGACGTCGAGACGGGTGAGGACGTCGCCGACCAGCAGCGTATAGCGCAGCGTCGGGACCTCCGCGATCTCGCCTCCCGGCCCGGGCTCGGTCAGGATCTGCCCCATGGCCGGGGTGAGGTGGGCGACCGTGACCTCCTGGCCCGCCATCCAGGCGGCGAGCCGCCCCGGCGTCGCGATCTCCTCCAGGGTGGGGATGCAGAGCGTGCCGCCGGTCGACAGCGGCGTGAACATGTCGCGCTGCAACGGGTCGTGCGCCAGCCCGGAGAGCATGCTGTAGCGGTCGGTCTCGCCGAGGCCGAAGGTCTCGCACTGCCAGGGCAGGAAGTGTGACAGCGGCCCGTGCCGGCCGAGAATGCCCTTGGGCGTCCCGGTCGAGCCGGAGGTGAAGGCGACGTAGGCGACGTCGTCCGGGCCGATCGCGACGGATGGCCCCGCCGCCGGCAGCCTGGCGAGAAGATCTCGGGCGCCTACCGGCCCGCCTCCCGGCAGGCTCACCCTGCACGCCAGGCCGGCGAGCAGGGCTTCCAGCTCCGGCGGCACCTCTCCGGCCGCCGCGATCTGCAACCAGGCGCGCGGCGAGGCCAGCCGCACCGTCTCGGCGATCCGGGCCGCCGGGTAGGCCGGGTCGAGCAGCACGAAGGCGGCGCCGGCTTCGAGCGTCGCGAAGACCGCCCAGACCGCTGGCGCGCTCCGGTGGGCGTAGATGGCGACCCGGTCGCCGCGGCCGACGCCTCCCTCACGCAGACGGGCGGCGAGGCGGCCCACGGCCTCGGCCAGCTCGCCGTAGGTCCAGGTCCCTTCGGCGTCGATCAGGGCCGGGCGCTCCGGGTGGCGGCGGGCTCGCGCGGCGAACAGCTCGTGCACCGCGCCGTGCCACTCCTCGCCGAGCGGCGCGGCCGGATCGGGCAGCAGCACCGCGGCCTCGGGGGTGAGAAGCGAGACCCGGTCTATCGCGATGTCGGGGTCCGCGACGACCTGGCCCAGCACCGCCCGGAACTGCCGCGTCATCTCCTCGATGCGCACACGGTCGAAGAGGTCGACGTTATAGACGAAGCTCAGATGAATCTCCGGGCCGACCTCGGAGGCGTAGACCGTGACGTCGAACTTGGCCTCGACGTCGAACCGGTTGATCAGCTCGACCGCCACGCCGCCCGGGAGCTCGGAGGCGGTCCCCGGGAAGTTCAGCATGTTGAAGAAGACCTGGAAGAGCGGCGTCCGCGACAGGTCGCGCTCCGGCTGCAGGTCGGCCAGCAGCTTCTCGAACGGCACCTCCTGGTGCGAGAAGGCGCCGAGGACGGTCGTGCGCTCCCGCCGCGCCAGCTCGCGGAAGCTGGGCCGTCCCGAGAGGTCGGTGCGCAGGGTCAGGGTGTTCAGGAAGAAGCCGATCAGGCTTTCGAAGTCCCGCCGGTCCCGCCCCGCCACCGGCGCTCCGACGACGACGTCTTCCTGGCCGCTCAGGCGGTGGAGCAGCAGCTTGAACGCCGCAAGAAGGACCATGAACAGCGACGACCTCTGCGCCACGCTGAGCGCCCGCAGCTCCGCCGTGAGGTCGGCGTCCAGCCGCAGGAAGACCGATGAGCCGCGGACGGTCTGCAACGCCGGGCGCGGGCGATCGAGCGGCAGGTCGAGGCTCGGCGGGCTGCCGGCGAGCTGCTGGCGCCAGTAGGCGAGATGGGCCTCCAGCGCCGGGCCGCTCAGCCGCTCGCGCTGCCAGCGGGCGAAGTCAGCGTACTGCAGCGGCAGCGCCGGCAGCGGCGAGGGCTTCCCTTCGGCGAAGGCGCGGTAGAGAGCGGTCAGCTCCTGGACCAGCACGCTGGTCGACCAGCCGTCGGAGACGATGTGGTGCAGGGTCAGCAGCAGCCGTGTTTCCTGGTCGATGCGCAGGATCACGGTGCGCATCAGCGGTCCGCGGGCGAGGTCGAAAGGCCAGGTCGCCTCCTCGCTCATCCGGCGCTCCGCCTCGGGCCGCCGCCGCGCCTCCGGCAGCGCCGTCAGGTCGACCTCGGGAACCGACCAGGACGAAGGCGGATCGACGATCTGGACCGGCGTCCCGCCCTGCTCCGCGAAGCGGGTGCGCAGCGATTCGTGCCGGCGGATCACCTCTTCAAAGCAGCGCTCCAGGACCGTCAGGTCGAGCAGCCCCCGAAGGTCCAGAGGCGACGGGATGTTGTACGCCGGCGAGCCGGGCGTCAGGCGGTCGAGGAACCAGAGCCGCTCCTGCGAGTAGGAGAGGGGGTGACCCTCGCCTTCGACGGTGCGGCGGACATCCGGCAGCCGGACGCCGAGCCGGCCCGCCGCCGCCTCGATCTCCACAACCAGGTCCAGGAGCCGCGGGCTCTCGAATACGGCGCGCAACGGCAGATCGACCCCGAAGCTCTCATGGACCCGGGAGACCACCTGTGTCGCGAGCAGCGAATGCCCCCCCAGCTCGAAGAAGTCGTCCAGGGCGCCGACCGGCGAAGGGGTTCCCAGAACCTCAGTCCAGATCGCCGCCAGCCGCTCCTCGGCCGGCGTCCGCGGCGGCAGGAAGCCTTCGGCCGCTCGCACGCCTTCCAGGACGACGCCGTGCAGGGCTCGCCGGTCCACCTTGCCGTTGGGCGACAGCGGCAGGGCGTCGAGGAAGGCCCATTCGGCGGGGACCATGTGGTCGGGGAGCCGCTCCAGCAGGAACTGTCGGAGCGAACGGCCGTCCGGAGCTGGCGCCCCGGACGGCACCACGTAGGCAGCCAGCCGCCGGTCGCCCCTGTCGCTGTCGTCGCGCACCAGGACGGCCGCCGCCGCGACCTCGGGATGGCCGGCGAGCGCCGCCTCGACCTCGCCCAGCTCGACGCGGAAGCCGCGGAGCTTGACCTGGCCGTC
>JBKKAU010000370.1:0-8898 GCA_046714475.1 Thermoanaerobaculia bacterium | reverse complement strand
GGCCGGGGCGAAGCCGGGGTCCCGCGCGATCGCCCGCTCCAACGCCGCGACGCCGCGCGCCAGATCGTCCCTGCCCCCCTGGTTCGCCAGATACCGCCCCTGGAGGTAGGCGTCCCAGGCCTCCGGGTCGTGAGTCCGGGCGCGGTCCGCCGCCTCGGGGAGCAGCTCCAGCGCCAGCGCGCGGGCGACCTCCGCCCCGACCTGGGTCTGGACGTCGAACGCGCCGCGCCGGTCCCGTTCGTAGGTCTCGGCCCAGAGCTGCGTGCCGTCCCTCGCCTGGACGAGTTGGGCGGTGATCCGCACGCGCTCCCCTGAGCGGCGGACGCTTCCTTCCAACAGATAGTCGACGCCCAGCTCCTCGGCGATCTCGCCGACGTCGCGGCGCACCCCCTTGTAGGTCATGACCGAGGTGCGGGCGATGACGCCCAGGCGCTCCGGCCGCAGCCGTCCGAGCTGGGCGATCAGCTCGCCGGTCAGGGCGTCGCTCCAGTACGCCTGCGGCGGGCCGGCGCTCAGGTCTTCGAAGGGGAGCACCGCCACCATGAGCCGGGGGCCGTCGAGGGTGGGCGGCGCGTCGCGGCGGCGCATCGCGACGACGGCGACGACCAGGGCGATCCCCAGGAGGGCGATCAATCCCCAGACGGAGAGGCGGGCGCGAGACGGGACGGCCGGCGGCGGCGGCACTGGTGGGATCGGTGGGATCGGTGCCGCCTGTTCGACCGGGGCGATGAAGCGGTAGCCTCGCCGCGGCAAGGTCTGGATGAAGCGCGGGCTCTGCGCGTCGTCCTCGAGCGCGGCGCGGATCTGGGAGATCGCGAAGTTCAGACCGCGCTCGAAGTCGACGTAGGTCTCCTCGCCCCAGACCTCGCGCCGGATCTCCTCGCGCGTCACCGCTTCACCCGCCCGGCTCGCCAGCAGGACCAGGATGCGGAACGGCTGCGGCGCGAGCTTCACCGGCTCGCCCCGCCGCAGCAGGTCGCCGCTCTCCGGATCGAGCTCGAGCTCCCCGAACCGCAGCAGCTCCTCCTAGACTCCGCCCCGCGACCGGAGCAACTCGGCCACTTCGCCGCGGTTGGCCTGGAGCGCCATGGCGAGCGGCGTCTGCTCCGCCTGATTCTGAGGCGTCCTCGCCCGCGCGTTGACCGCGGCGCTTTGATCGAGGAGCAGCCGGACCATGTCGATCTGACCGGCGCGCGCCGCCACGTGGAGAGCGGTCTGGCCCCGCTTGGCGGAGTTGACGTCCACCCCGGCTTTGAGCAGCCGCCGCATGGCTTCGAGCTGGCCGCCGCCGACCACCGGGAACCAGGTCAGGGGGATGTTGTGCGCGCCGGTCTCCCGCACCCGGCCAGGGTCCTCCCGCAACAGCGCTTCGATCCGGTCGGTCATGCCCATCATGGCGGCGGTGCAGACCGACAGCGGCGCGCCTCTTTCGAGATGGAGCTCGACGATCTCCCGGTTGCCGACGTGGGCGGCAGCCTCGACCCCTGTCTCGTCCCAGGTCGCCCGGGTCACGATCAGCCCCGGATGCGCCGCGATCAGCTCGCGCACCCGCGCCGCGTTGCCGTGGGAGACGCCCACGTACTCGTTGATCACCGCCTGGGGGAGGTCGGTCGCGACGTCCCGCCGGACATAGGCGGCGCCGGTCGCGGTCCAGGCGAAACGGGAGGTCGAATGGTCGCGCGGCAGCGAGCGGTGATCGCGCAGCAGGTCCGCGGTCTCCTTGCGCCCCGCGGCCAGGGCGGCCTGGAGAGGCGTCTTGCCCTCCGGCGTGCGCGCCTCCGGGTCGGCGCCGTCGTAGATCAACAGCCGCACGGCCTCGGCGTTGCCGGCCGTGGCCGCGGCGTGGAGCGGCGAGATCCCGTCCCCCTGCCGGGCGTTGGGGTCGGCGCCGTTGACCACCATAGACTCGACCATCCAGGCGGCGGCGTCCAGGTCCGGATGCCCGGCGGCGAGCCGCAGCGGCGTGAGGCCGGCCGACAAGGCGTTGGAGTCCGCCCCCTTTCCTACCAGTTGGAAGACCAGCTCGGCGTTGCCGGCGCGGGCCGCGGCGTGGAGCGGCGTGTCTCCGTTCGCGTCAGGGCTGTCCGCCGGCTCGGCCGGCTCCGCCGCGAACGTCATGGGCACGACTCCGGTGGCCGCGCCGGCGACCGCGAGCGACAGGGTCTTGAGAAACGTGGATCGGGTCATCTTCATACGTCCTCCTTGACCCCGAGGCTACGCCGGGCCCCGCCCTCCTGGTGTGAGGGCGGGGTTAGAAAGAGGTTAGCGCGGGGGCTCCCCCGTGGGCTCGACCTTGGGAGGCAGCGGCGGGCGCCGGAGGGAGTAGATGAGCAGCCCGACGCCCAGGGCGACGACGCCCGCGATCAGGTTCTCGGGCTTGGCGCTCGTCGCGAAGACGATGCAGAGCAGGACGGCGGCGATCGGGATGAGGGGGCCGCCGGGCAGCCGCAGAGCCGTGGGGACGCCCTGGAACTTGCGGCGCAGGACGGGCACCGCCGCGGCCGTGCCGAGATAGGTGGCGAGCCGCGCCACCACCGAGAGCAGGGCGAGCTTGGCGAACGAGCCGCGCAGGGCCGGAGGCAGGTTGAGCCCCTCCTGGACCAGGGTCGAGCCGGTGAGCGCCAGAGGCAGCGCGATGGCGGTCTGCGCCAGGATGGCGACCACCGGGGTGCGGTACCGCGGGTGGAGCCAGGCGAGAGCCCGCGGTCCGAAGCCGTCCTCGGCGAGCGCGAACAGATAGCGCGGACCGGCGAGCACGGTGTTGCTGTTGGTGCCCAGGATCGACACCACCGCCCCGATGGTCAGCAGCAGCCCTCCCCAGGGTCCGAGGAAGATGCGCGCCGCGTCGGCCAGCGGCGTCTGCGACTGGGCGACGCCGGGCAGCGTCCCCATGGCGACCCACTGCACGGCCGAGTAGATCAACGTCACGACGACGATCTGCGTGATCAGGGCGAAGGGCACGTCGCGCCGCGGGTTCTTGAACTCGCCCGCCGGGGCGGCGGTGTTCTCGAACCCCGCGTAGGCGAAGAGCAGGAGGAGCGCCGCCTCGCCGAGGGTCCCCTCGCGCGGCGTGTCGGTCCCGGCCAGCTCGGGAGAGGCCACGACGATGCCGGCGCCGATGAAGACCAGCAGCGGCACGATCTTGGTGACCGCCAGGAAGACCGCGGTGCGCACCCCGGACCGGACGCCGACGAGGTTGATCGCCGTGAGCCCGAGCAGAGGGAGCGAGATCGCCAGCAGCTCCCCCCACCCGCCGCGGGCCGCCGGCCAGAGGTAGCCCAGGGCGCGGGCGAAGCCCACCGACAGGGACGCCACCGATGCCACGCGGGCGATCCAGGTCATCCACCCCACCTCGAACCCGATCAGCGGGCCGAACGCCTCGCGCGTATAGAGATAGGCGCCGCCCGGCCGGTCGAAGTAGCTCCCCGCCTCGGCGAAGCAGAGCACCAGGAGCAGGACGGCGAAGCCGGCGAGGACCACCGCCCAGACGCTGGTCGGCCCCAGGATCAGCGCCGCCTCGGCCGGCAGCAGGTAGACGCCGCTGCCGATGACGTCGTTCAGCGACAGGCCGACGACCTGCCAGCGGGAGACGGCGCGGCGGAGAGTGGGCTGCGCGGCGGTGGGCTCGGCTATCAAAGCGTCCTCCTCAGACCTCCAGAGACGCGCCGGCCGTCTCCGGCAGCGTCCAGACCCAGGCCCCGGCGAGGGCCGCGAAACCGGCGGCGAGGGCGAGGCCCCCGGTGAGCCCCCAGCGGCCCGCGACCGCGGCGATGACGATCGGCGCCACGAACTGGACGCCGCGCGTCACATTCATGATCACCGACATCGCCGCTCCCCGGACCCGCGTCGGGAACAGCTCCGAGAAGTAGGGGCCGTAGCAGGACCAGGTCCCCGTCCCCACGCCGGCGACGAACAGGCAGGCGAGCCCGACGACCGGATCGGACGTGAAGGCGTCGCCCAGCAGGACGACCAGGGCGAGCCCGATCGCCGTAATGGCGCAGTAGAGGGTGAAGGCGCGGCGACGGCCGATCCGGTCCGAGACCCAGCCGAACGAGAGATAGCCCAGCAGCGACCCGAGGACGAACGTCAGCGTCCACCAGCCGGAGCCGAAGATCGACAGCCCGCGCTCCCGCTGCAGGTAGCGGGGCAGCCAGACCACCGCGAACCAGTAGGCCGACATGTTGAGGGCGGTCAGCAGAAAGGCGCGGGTGAAGAGGCCGGCGAGGTCGAGGCTGACGAGCTGCGCCAGGATCGGCCGCCGGGCGTGCCGGAGCTCGGCGAGCCCCTCGCGCAGCCGGCGGCGGTGCTCCAGCCAGAGGTCCGACTCCGGCAGATACCGGAAGAACAGCAGGACCAGGATCGGCGCGGCCGAGAGCAGGAACGTGGCGCGCCAGCCGATCGCCGGCGCCACGAACGAGCCGACAATGGTGGCGAGGCCCAGGCCGACCGGAGCGCCGCTCTGGGCGATCGCGCCGTAGCGGCCGCGCAGCGCCGGCGGAAAGGTCTCCCCCAGCATCGCCTGCCCCGCGCCCCAGGTGCCGCCGATCCCCAGGCCGGCGACGGCCCGGGCGAGGAGCAGCCAGTCCTCAGAACCGGCCAGGCCGCAGGCCGCATTGCCCAGGGAGAAGGCGGCGACCGAGGCCGCGAGCGAGGCCCGCCGTCCCATGCGGTCGCTCATCCAGCCGAAAAGCAGCCCGCCGACGCCGCTCATGCCGACGCCCACGGCGGTCAGCCGCGCCAGGCCCGCTTCCGACAGCCCGAAGGCGGCCTGGACCTGCGGCAGCAGGAACGACAGGATCATCAGGGAGTAGAAGCCGGTGCACCAGGCGCCCCATGCCAGGCCGAGGATCCGCCGGTGCATCCCGACGGGGCGCTCGTGCAGGGAGAGGCGCGCGGGCGCCGCTGGGGGTGATGTTGCGATCAAGCGAGCGGTATCCTATCAGCCGGAATGGCTCCGCGCGCGCGGTTTGTTGCCAAGCATGACATGCGGACACGCATCCCGCTCATCCTCTGTTTTGCCCTGGCCCTGGGCCCCTTGCACGCTCAGACCCCCCAGGCTGACGACCGGCGGGAGACCTTGCTGCGGCTCCTCAACCAGGAGCGAGCCCGCGACGGCGCGCCGCCGTTGCTGCTCTCCCCGGAGCTCGGCCGGGTGGCCCAGCAGCGCGCCGAGGAGGTCTCCCGGCAGGGCTCCCTGCGGTACCTGTCCCAATCGGGCGAGATGCAGGAACGGCTCCGCCAGGCCGGCTACCAGGCCCAGGAGTGGGCGGAGAACCGGACGAGCACGACCGCGGACGCCGGGACCCTGATCCGGAGATGGCGGGAGCGGGATCCGACGGCCTTCCGCAGGCTGATGGACCCGGCGTACCGCGACCTCGGCATCGGCCTCTCCCGTCTGGGGGATTCGCCCCTCTATGTCTTCCTCTACGCTGTGCCACGCGGCGAGGTCTTCGCGCGGGAGACCGCGGGTTTACGCGACCTCGCAAAGGTGCGTGCCGGGATGCTCGAACGGGTGAACGCGATCCGCAAACGGGAGAGGCTCAAGCCCCTGAGCCAGGACCACGCCCTGGACCAAGCGGCCCAGGGCCACGCCGAAGACATGCTGGCGCGCTCCTACTTCGAGCACCGCAGCCCGGAAGGGACCACCGTCCGGGAGCGGTCCAAGGCCGCGAGGTACTATTGGGCGGTGATCGGCGAGAACATCGCCGAGGGGCAGACCTCGCTTGACGAGGTGATGGAGACCTGGATGAACAGCCCGGGGCACCGCAAGAACATCCTGAGCCCCAACTTCACGGAGCTCGGCGTCGGGCTCGCCCTGGGCCGGGGCGGCGACGGCAAGTACCGCGCGGTCTGGGTGCAGAACTTCGGCCGGCCGCGCCAACCTCGCTGAGCCTCAGTGAGGCATCTCCAACTGGCGCCGCGCCTGGGTGATCGCGGCCTCGACCTCCTCCTGGTCCTGCGTCCCCGGGTCCACCTCCAGGCAGCGCTCCAGGTCGGCGATGCCGCGGGGGAGGTCCCCCCAGTGCAACGCCAGGAGGCCGCGGTCCCGCAGGGCGTCCGGGTCGTCCGGGATCAGCAGGAGGATGCGGTCCATGACCGAGAGCGCCCGTTCGAGCTCGTCGCGTTCCACGTAGACGCCGCGCAGGTTGTTGAGGATGCGCACCAGGATGTGGCGCCGGCCGACCGGCCGCAGCAGCCGCGGCTCGAACTCGATGCGCCCGCCGCTGATCCGCTTCAGGATCTCCTGGCAGTCCTCGACCGTGAGCAGCCGGCCGCCTTCGAACGGGTCGAGGAGGATCTGCGGATGCCGGGTGTGGCGCAGCAGGAAATGTCCCGGGAAACCGACCCCGTCGAGCGGCACGCCGACCCGCCGCCCGACCTCGATGCAGACGATGGCGAGCGTGATCGGGATTCCCAAACGCCGGTCGAGCACCTGGTCCAGGAAGCTGTTGCGGGGATCGTAGTAGTCCTCGGCGTTGCCGCGCAGCCCGACCTCGTTGAACAGGAACTCCGTCAGGAGCTCCAGACGCTGGAAGTCGTCGCGGGCCTCCTGGACCTTCGGCAGGAGCCAACCGGCCAGGTCCTCCAGATGCCCGAGCCAGGGGCGCGGGTCGAGCCCAGGCTGCTCTTCGGCGGCGATCAGCAGGGCCGCCTCGGCGAGGTCGATCTCACGGTCGGACAGATGGGCGATCGCCGCGAAGCGCTCGCGGGCGGACGTGGGGGAGAGAGGTTTCGGGATCATGACAGTCTCGGTCCCTTTCCTGAAAGGACTCCCTCTCCCGGCGACGCCGGCCGGCGCGTCCAGGTACACCTCCCGCTC
This sequence comes from Thermoanaerobaculia bacterium, assembly GCA_046714475.1. Taxonomy (GTDB): domain Bacteria; phylum Acidobacteriota; class Thermoanaerobaculia; order Multivoradales; family UBA5704; genus DASPJI01. The sequence goes on along the minus strand of JBKKAU010000370.1, from coordinate 2,078 downwards.
CGCTCCGGGTCTGCTCTCGCCCCAGCGTTTACGGTATGGTAGGGATGTCCGTTGATAGCAAGGATACTATGAATCTTCGCCGTCTTCTCCTCTTCGTTTTGCCGGCCTCCGTGCTGCTCGCCGCCAAGCCTGTCCCGCCGGCGCCGGACCTCCCGGCCTTGCGGGAGAGCCTCACGATCCGGATCAACCAGGAGCGGGAGGCCGCCGGCGCGCCGCCGCTCGCCCCCTCGGAAGCGCTCCACCAGGTCGCTCAGGCCCGCGCCGACGAGATCGCCGCCCGCGGCGAGCTGCCGGGCGAGTCGGAGTCGCTCGCCCTGCTCAGCCGCATCCAGGGACGGCTGGCGCGCTCCGGCTACTCGGCCCAGGGCTGGACCGAGAGCATCGCCGCCACGCAGGGCGAGCCCGGCGAGGTGATCTCCTACTGGAAGGAGAGCGGCAACCATCCGGAAGCCATGGCCGTCGACTACCGCAACGTCGGGGTCGGCGTCGCCAGCTTCAAAGGGGTGCCGCTCTACACCTTCATCTTCGCCTGGCCCAAGAGCGACTACTTCGCGCGCCAGGTCGCGCCACTCTCCGACCTGGAGCAGGTGCGCGCGGCGGTGCTCGCGGCGGTGAACACCGAGCGGCAGGCCGCCGGCCGCCCGCCGCTCCGGCTCGACGGGCGTCTGAACGCGGCGGCGCAGAAGCACGCCGAGGACATGCTGGCGCGGGTCTACTACTCGCACGAAGCGCCCGAAGGCTCGATGCCCTGGGGGCGCGTACGCGCGGCGGGCTACGAGCCCTCGGTCGTCGGCGAGAACATCGCCGCCGGGCACGTCAAGGTCGACGAGGTGATGGACGCCTGGCTCCACAGCTCCGGGCACCGCCGCAACATCCTCGAGAACCGCTTCACCGAGTTGGGGATCGGGCTGGCGATCGGCGGCTACGATCACCGCTACCAGGTGCTCTGGGTGCAGGACTTCGCGAGGCCCCAGTGACGCGCCGGAACGTGGGCGTCCTGATCTTCGACGGGGTCGACCTGCTGGACTTCGCCGGCCCGTTCGAGGTCTTCTACCAGACCCGGCTGGCTCCAGGGGTCAAACCCCGCCGCTCGCGGGAGACCGCGCCGTTCGAGGTCTTCACGGTCGCGCCGTCGAGCGCGCCGGTGCGGGCCAACGGCGGCGTGCTCGTCACCCCCCACCACAGCTTCGCCGACGTACCCCGGATCGACCTGCTCGTCGTACCCGGCGGGCTCGGCACCCGGACGCTGATCCGCGACGCGGAGCTGCTGGACTGGATCCGGGAGAGGGCCGCGGCGGCGGAGCGCGTCGCCTCGGTCTGCACCGGCTCGCTCCTCCTCGCCAAAGCGGGCCTCCTCGAGGGCCGCCGCGCGGCCACGCACTGGGCGGCGACGGACCTCCTGGAATCGCTCGGCTCGGGCGCCCTCGTCGTCCGCGACCGGCGCGTGGTGGACGACGGGGTCGTCACCTCGGCGGGAGTCAGCTCGGGGATCGACATGGCCTTCCATATCGTCGAGTCCCTCTTCGGACGCGAAGTCGCAGAGGATACCGCCCGCTATATCGAATACCGGCTCCCGGACCACCAACCTTAGTACATCACCGTCACATCTCGCGACCGGAACGCAAGCCGATTGTCCCGCTCCGGCGTCGTCCCGGCACAGATTGAGTGAGCAGCGCTTATATCCGGGAGTTTTCCGGAATGCGTTCCCCCTGGAACCGGTTTTGCTGTGCATACCGAGTGTCAGGCCCGAGGGCCAGGCAAGTCGGGACAAAGGGGACCCGGCACCGCCAGAGCGGGAGGCATGAGGTCCACCAGGAGACTTCAATGTCTGAGATCATCACTCTTCCAGTTCTGCCGCTGAGGGATTTCGTGCTGTTCCCGGGCGTGACCGCCCCGATCAACGCCGGCCGGCCGGGAACCCTGCGCGCCATCGAGGCCGCGCTCAACACCCCGGATCGCTTGGTTTTCGCGGTCTCGCATCGCGAAGACGCGCAGAACGTCACTCCCGAAGTTCTCTATACGATCGGTACCGTCGCCCGCATCGGCCAGCTCCAGCGGGGCCTCGCCGGCATGCAGCT
>JBKKAU010000369.1:0-5525 GCA_046714475.1 Thermoanaerobaculia bacterium | reverse complement strand
AGGCGTCCAGCGACTCCAGGCACGCCGTCACCACCGCCACTTCGGCCGGGCGGCCCCGGACGCCCGCCAGCAGACGCCGGTAGGCCCCCTCGTCCAGATCCTCCTTCTGGAGGTGATACGAGACCTGCTTCTGCGGAATCCCCGACCTCGCGCCGAGCTCTTTCTGGGAAAACCCCCGCCAGAGCGCCAGGACCGAGACGACCAGCGAACGGAACGAGCGGATCATCAGACCTCCCTCCCCGATGTCAGAGGCTCACAAACACTGGAGTGCTCCCGAGAGCCGGATCGTGACGCCTGGGCGCTACGGCCGTTGCGCCTCGCAAGAACTTTCCGCAAGTTTACAAGCAGGATCTTCGAAGCTCAATCGCCGCCCGAGAATCCCCGTTCATGAAGAAGACGCGGGCCGAGGAGGGCCATCCCGCGGAGGAGACCCTCCTTCGCTTCCTGCGCGGCGAGGCCTCCCAGGCGGAGCGGCGCGCGGTCGTCCGCCACCTCCTGGCCGGTTGCCCCGAGTGTCTCGCGGTGACCCGGCCGGCGTGGAAGCTCATGGAATCCGCTGCGAAGAAAGAGGGACTTATGGCAGACGAAGTCACGGCGGCGCATACCGAGCTGCGGCTGATCATCCAGGACGTGGAGACGCTCCGCTATCGGCTGCTGGGGGTGCGCGCCAGCCTGCCGGAGCTGGAAGACCCCGCCGACGCGGCCGCGGAGCTGCGGGTCAGGATCCGGCACATCGTCGGCGACCGGGTCCACTCGCTGCTCGAAGAGCTGAGGGCGGCGGCGGAGTACCGGTCCCAAGATCCGCGGGCTTCTTCTTGAACGGGACGGACAGGACGTCGCTCCGGCAGCGTCCCCGATCGTCCGGAACCGCGGCGCGAGACCCGGCTTCGCAAGAGAAGATCTGGGAAGGCGACAGAGGACAGGGAACCGCGACGTAGGACGTGGCTCCGCAAGACAGGACGTGGATCGGCGGGATCGGACCTGGCTCCGCAACTCAGGACCTGGAATCGCAAAAGAGGACGTATATTCGCAAGATCGGACGTGGCTCCGCAGGAGAGGACGTGGAGCCGCAGGAGAGGACGTAGGACCGCAGGATCGGACGTGGCTCCGCAACAGAGGACGTGAAACCGCAATTCAGGACGTGGCTCCGCAATTCAGGACGGGGGAGCGCAACCGAGGACGGTCCCACGCAATGCGGGACCGTCCGCGGAAACGGAGGACGGCGCTGGCTCAGGTCTCGTCCGGCGGGCTGGAACGGCGTTCGGTCCGTTCGATCGCTTCCCGGACGGCTTCCCGGATCAGGGCTTTGAGGTCTTCATCGGGCTTCGGCTGGAGAGTGTCCTGCCCCTTCGACTTGTGCGGCGGCTGACGCGGCCCGATCCAATCGGCCAGCCGGTGGCCGGCGTGCTGGGTCATCTCCTGGAAGCCGAGGTCGAGGAAATCGCCGGGCGGGATGTCCAGGATCCGGGCGAGGCCCACCAGGTGCCGCACCCGGATCTCCATCGAGCCGTCCAGCAGCCGGGCCAGGTTGCCATTGCCGAGGCCCATGGCCTGCTCCAGATCACGGACGTACACCCGTGACGATCGGACCGCCTCGCCCAGAACCTGGCGAAGCCGCTGGAACTCTCGGCTGGACATGAGGGCGCTTACTTTACGGTGCGACGGGGGAGCGGCGCAAGAGTGGAATCAAGAATTTCGGGTCAACTTGTCCCAGGCTCAAGGAGTTATCCTAATCATCGCAGGTGGAAAGATACATGCATTCTAAAGAGCCAGGCGTATCTGGCGCAATGGAGCGCCGGAAGGGAAAGAAAGGAAGAGCAACATGAAGAACAGCCGAGTTATCCGGGCAGCGGTCGTTATGGTCTTCTCCCTGGCACTGGTTGCTTTCCTAGGTGATGCCCCAAGCGTAGAGGGCGAAGTCCTGGATGCGGCATGTAGGGATTGCATAGAGGGGTGCCCGAGCGGGGATTTCTGCTGGTGTGTCTGGGAATGGTGCGACGAGTGCCCGATTCCCGATGATTGTTGGGTGGAAAACTAGTACTCAAAGGCCAAGGACCAAGCCCGCGCCGGCCAAAGCTGCCAACCGGTGTAGTATCCAGGCTCACTTGGGCTCGGCGCGGGCCGAGACCGCCCGCCAGTTCAGTCCGTAAGCGTGAGACCACTCATCTTCGGCCCCAACCGCTCCTGGGGCAGCCCCGCCACCTCGCGCAGCGCCGCCTCCGTGTACCGCTCGACCATCACGTTCCGCCATTGCGGCTGGAAGTCGGTGTTGTCGAAGGGCGTCGCCTCTTTGCGGGCGAGGCGGGCGGCTTCGGCGGCGGTCTCGGCGGTCAGCGGCTTGCCGAGGAGGAAGCTCGCCGCAGCGGCGGCGGGGACGGGGTAGGAGGCGACCGCGCCGAGATAGATGCGGGCCTCGGTCACGATGCCGGAGGGGTTGGTCCAGACCGCGGCGGCGGCGGAGAGGACCGCGAAGTCGATCGAGCCGCGGCGGCGCAGCTTCCAGAAGGAGGAGCGGCAGCGGGTCGCGTTGGACTCGGCCGGCAGCAGGATCTCGGCCACCACCTCATCGGGCCGCTTGGCGAGGTAGCGGATGCCGTCGTCGTGGTAGAGCGCCTCGATCGGGATCGCCCGATCGCCTTCCGTCGAGACCAGCCGGACGCGGGCGCCGAGGGCGCAGAGCATCGGCGCGGAGTCGGAGGCCGTGTGGGCCAGGCAGCGCGGCGAGCTGGTCGCCACCCAGCAGGTCTCCCCTTCCGCTTTCATGCAGTAGGAGATCGAGCGGCGCCAATCCTCGGTCTGGTTGTAATAGGTGCAGCGGGTGTCGACGCAGACGTTGCCGCCGATCGTCCCCATGTTGCGCAGCGGCGGCGAGGAGATCGAGGCGACCGCCCGCGCGAAGGCGGGGTAGCGGGCCTGGATGGCCGCGTGCCGCTCGATCTGGTCGAGCGTCGTGGTGGCGCCGATGCGGATCTCGCCGTTCACATTGACTCCCCGGAGCGCGGGGATCCCCATCAGGCTGACCACGGTCTGCGCCTTCTGGTGCCGGCGTTTCATGTTGGGCCAGAGGTCGGTGCCCCCGGCGACCAGGCGGACGAGCTCGCCTTCGGTCGCGAGCACGGAGGCCGCCTCTTCCAGGGTACGGGCCGGCACGAACCGGAACTGCGGCAGACGGAGCATCGTTACTTGGCCCCCTTCGGGTCGGTGGTGAGCGCCGCGATCCGCTTGCGCTTCAAAGCCTCCTCGCGGGTCAACATGGTGCCCGAGGCCGAGCGCATGCCGGAGCGCAGGGTCTCGCGGTAGTCGTTGATCGCCCGGCCGTCGCCTCCCTGATCCGGGGTGGGGACGTGCAGCGTCTCGCCGAAGTCGACCTCCGGGAACCCCTTGGGGCCGAAGCGCGGCTCCTCCCCCTTGGCCTTGGCGGCCAGCGCCTTGGCGATCATGTGCGGGTGAATCGGTATCTGGTCGACCCGCACCCCGACGGCGTCGTAAATGGCGTTGGCGACCGCGGGCATGATGGGCAGCAGCGGCCCCTGGCCCACCTCCTTGGCGCCGAAGGGGCCCTGCGGGTCGGGCTCTTCGATCAGGTAGGTGGTGACCGGCGGCATCTCCAGGAAGGTGGGGCTCTTGTACTCCAGCATCGACGGATGCCGGTGGACCAGCGCGTTCGACAGCCGCTTCGGCAGGCGGCGGAACGCCTGCTCCTCCATCATCACCTCGCCCAGGCCCATGTAGACGCTCCCCTCGACCTGGCCCATCACCAGGACCGGGTTGAGGCTCTTGCCGATGTCGTGCGCGATCCAGACGTGGAGCGGGTTCCAGAGCCCGGTCTCGGGGTCGACCTCGACCTCGACCACGGCCGCCGAGTAGGAGTAGGCGGGGGAGGGGCCGACGCCGGCGCCGCGGTAGCGGCCGGGCGAGCGCGGCGGGATGTAGCCGCCGGTGGTCCCGAGCGTGCCGAAACGGGCCTCGGCGGCGATCACCGCCTCCTGGAAGGTCATCCCGGTCTCCGGGTCCTCGGCGTCGAAGACCTTGCCTTCGGCGAAGACCAGCCGCGAGGAGGAGACCTCGAGCTGCTCGGAGACCGCCTTGGCGATCATCTCGCGGGCGCGCTCGGCGGCCTGGAGCGCGGCGTTGCCCATCATCAGGGTGACGCGCGAGGAGTAGCTGCCGAGGTCGACCGGCGTCAGGTCGGTGTCGGCCACGCAGAGCCGGATGTCGCAGAGGGAGACGCCGAGCACCTCGGCGACCACCGCGGCCAGCACCGAGTCCGACCCCTGGCCGATCTCGGACTCGCCGCAAAAGACCGCCACGCCGCCCGAGCGGTCGAGCTTGATCTGCACGCCCGACTGCGGCATGTGGTTCCAGTAGATCGGCAGGCCGGCGCCGCAGAGGTAGGAGCCGCAGGCGAGCCCCAGGCCGCGCCCTTCGGGGAGCTGGCCCCAGCGCTCGCGGAAGCGGCTGCCCTCGACCACCGATTCGATGCAGCGCTTGAGGCCCATGGAGCCGATGCGCAGCCAGTTGGCCGTCACGGTGTCCGGCTCGGCGAGCATGCCGAGCCGCAGGTCGGCCGGGTTCACCCCTGTGCGGACGGCGATTTTGTCGAGGTGCGCCTCGAAGCCGAAGCGCGGCTGCGGCGTGCCGTGGCCGCGCTTGGGGCCGCAGGGCGGCTTGTTGGTAAAGGCGCGCACCCCCTCGAACTTGTAGGCCGGCATCTTGTAGGTCACGGTCTGGAGCGCGCCCGTGTAGTAGGTCGAGGCGACGCCGTAGCTGCCGTAGGAGCCGCCGTCGAGCGCCGTCTTCAGATGCTGCGCGGTGATCGCGACGCGGCCGTCGGCTTCGCGCTTGATGCCGGTGCGCATCGTCATCAGGACGGGGTGCCGGCCGCGATGGCAATAGAAGACCTCTTCGCGGTTGAGCGACACCTTGACCGGCCGGCCGAGCCGCAGAGCCATCTTGGCGGCGACGATCTCGTGGTTGAACGGATCGCTCTTGCCGCCGAAGCCGCCGCCGTTGGGGCAGGCGATCACCCGCACGCGCGCGGCCGGGATCTCCAGCACCTTGGCGACCGCGCGGTGGACGTAGTGCGGCGTCTGGGTGGAAGAGTAGAGGGTCACCCGGTCGTCGTCCTCGGGCACCGCGACCGCCGCATGCTGCTCCATGGGGAGGTGGGTGTTGCCGTCGTAGAAGAAGGTGTCCTCGAAGACCTCGTCGGCCTCCTCGAAACCGCCTTCGACGTCGCCGAAGGCCATGGAGACCACCTTGTGGAGGTTGCCCCGGTCGCCGTAGTCGTGGAGCCGCGGCTCGGGGGTGGCGAGCGCGTCCTCGACGCTGGAAATGGTAGGCAGCGGCTCGTACTCGACGCGCACCAGCAGCGCCGCCTCGGCGGCGGCGTCTTCGGTCACCGCCGCCACCGCGGCCACCGGATCGCCGACGAAGCGCACCTTGTCGGGGCAGAGGGCGTGCTCGTCCTGCGATACGGGCAGGATGCCGAACGGGATGGGGAAGTCCTGGCCGGTGAGGAAGCC
>JBKKAU010000368.1:0-8003 GCA_046714475.1 Thermoanaerobaculia bacterium | reverse complement strand
GCGCACGATCACCTGCCGCCGGCCGCGGACCGTCACGGCTTCGATCCCGGGCGGCCGGGCCGCGGTCACCCGCACGCGGCCCTGGAGCTCCCTCCCCTGCCGGCGCGCCACGACTTTGTAGGAACCGGGCCGGTCGAAGGCGTGCTCGACCTCGCGGCCTTCAGCCTGGGTGCCGTCGCCCAGGCTCCAGGTCCAGGGGAGGTCTCCGGGGGCGGTCAGCCGGACGGTGAACGGCGCCTCGCCGGTGTGGACCCCCAGCGGCGACGGCTCCAGGTGGACGGCGGGGAAACGGTCGGTCGCGGGGTGCGGGGCGAAGCGCACCGGCGCCGCGATCACCTCCAGCCGCTCGGGGTCGACCTCGGCCACGTAGACGTCGTAGTCGGCCGTGAAGTGGTCGTGCTCGCCGTCCGAGGCGCCGAAGGCGAGCAGCCGGCGGTCGGCCGAGAGCATGGGGAAGTAGAGATAGCCCTGGTCGCCCGGCATGCGGGGGTCGCTCTTGCCGAACAGCACCGAGACCGCCCGGCTGCGCAGGTCGATCTTGTGGATGGGGCCGCCGGCGCCGGCGATCCAGTAGCCCCAGCGGCCGTCCTGGGTGAACCAGGCCTGACAGCCGCCGAAGGCCTGCCTCTCCATGACCTCGCGGCGCCCGGCGTCGTAGGGAGAGAAGGTCGGGATGCCGGAGACGGCATGGGTGAGCGTCGGGTCGGGCAGCCAGCCGAAGGTCGGATGAGGCGTCCGCGTGAGGCGCTCGGCAATGGCCTCATCGGCCGTCCCGAGCGACCGCCGGACCATGTAGCCTTCGCCGTCGATGTGGGCCAGCTCGTCGCCGTCCAGCCAGACGGCGGCGCGGTGCTCGCCGTAAGCGCGGGCGGCGGGCGCCAGCACCCGGCCGCCGGCGCCGTCCGGACGGATCAGCCGCAGCACCCCCTGCTCGGGCCGCCCTTCGGGGTAGCGCTCGGGGCCCGGCTCCAGGCTGAGGTAGGCGATCCAGCGCCCGTCCGGTGAGATATGCGCGCAGCAGTGGCCGCGATTCCCTTCCTCCGGCGTCAGTTGCCGCAGCTCCGAGCCGTCGAGCCGCTGGGTCCAGAGGCGCCAGCGGCCGGAGCGGTTCGATTCCCAGACCAGGAAGCCGTCCCCGGGAGGATCCCAGCCGGAGCTGGCGGCGGCGGGAGCGTCCGGGACGGTCTTCGTGGCCCGCCAGAGCCCGGCCCAGACGCCGCCGCCCAGAAGCAGGCCGGCCAGGAACCACGCGCCTCCCCGGAAAGAGCCGTTCACCATTGCGTCGCCCATCCTAGCGGAAGCGACAGGGAATAAATTGCACAATTTTGGTTGCATCTGCGGACCGAACTGGGTAGCATCGTTCAGCTTATGTATTTTTAGACATCGTCAACGTTGCATGCGTCGAGGAACCCGCGTACCATCGTTTGGTCGTCACGATCGTTCATCGCGGTACGGTTCAATCCGGCGGAGCCCTGTGGAGTCGGCTCGGCTGGCCTGGCAAGGAGGTCGCGCACCATGCGGAATGCGTTCGCCTGTGGTCTAGCCCTGTCAGCCCTCGGGCTGGTCTCCCCCGCGTTCGCGGGCACCGTCTACGTCCCGATCCAGGACCCGGCGGGCTCCGACGGGAGCACGCACTCGACGGAGGTCTGGGTGTCCAACTCCGGGACGGACAACCGCCCCGTCGCGTCCACGTTCCTCGCCGCCGGCACCAACGGCACGCAGCGGGCGGGCAACCCCGCGCAGACGGTGCAGGTGGTGGCGGGGCGGACCCTGCTGCTCCAGGGCCTTGGCGCCGCCGGCAAGACGGGTCTGCTGGAGGTCGTCGACACCAGCGCCAGGATGATGGTCGAGGCGCGGCTCAAGAGCACCGCTCTGGACGGCGCGGTCACGATGACCGCCGTGCCGGTGATCTCCTCGGGCAACGCGATCCAGCCGAACCAGCCGGCCCATATGCTGGGGCTGCGGCGCGACGCCGCGCGCGGCGAGCGGACCGATTTCGTCCTCGTCAACCTCGCCAAAGAGGGGACGGCGCTGTGCAACGTCGGGTTCTACCGCTCCAACGGCACCCGGGTCGGCTCGGACACCACGCTGTCGGTGCCGGCGCTCAGCTCGCTCTACTTCGCCGACGCCTTCGGGCTGCTCAACGAGCCGAACGTCAGCGACGCCCGCGCGCAGGTGAGCTGCAACCGGCAGTTCTTCACCTATGCGCCGGTCTTCTACCCGGCCAGCTCGCAGTACGTCTTCGTCACCCCCTCGGCGTCGGGCGCCTCGACCCTGGGCGGCGGCTCGAGCTCGGGCGGCGGCGGCGGCACCACGACGACGGCGGGCGCGGTCGTCTTCGAGCGCAACGGCCTGATCCACGTCCCGACCACCTCCAACCCCAAGGGGATCGTGGACATCACGGTGCCGCGCACGATGTCGCTGCGCCGCATGGTCGTCGACCTGGACTTCATCCCCGGGCCGTGGAACCGCCTCAAGGACCCCGCCAATCACGCGATCATCTGGATCCACCGCAACATCGGCCAGAACGAGTTCCGCAGCAACTCCGCGGTCAACGTCAACGCGTTCACGAACAAGATCAAGATGAACCAGAACGTCGACCTGCCGGGCGGCAACCAGACCGTGGCCGAAAAGGGGGTGAGCTGGGTGCAGGGCCAGCTCTACCACCTGCGCTACACCTATGACGCGGAGAACCAGTCGATCACCGCCACCCTCACCGCCAACGGCGTCCAGGTCGCCACGATGGGCATGGTGGCCACCGCCAACAGCCGCGCCCTGCGGGTCGAGCCCGGCAAGCTGCGGACCGAATTCGGGCACTACGACTTCCAGCACGGCCCCGAGCTGGCGAGCTACGGCTGGCAGTACATGAACCTGAAGGTCGAGATGGTCCCGTACGACTAGCGGTAGATCAAAAGGAAGAAAGGACTTCAAGGACAGCAAGGGCTCCGCGGTGTTTCGGTCCTTGGAGTCCTTGTCGTCCTTGCTGTCTTTCCGTCCGAGGAGGCCCCCCCTACATCACCTTTTCCCGAAAAACGCCCGGAACGGCCCCTGGTATTTGCCGGCGAGCGCCGCGGTGGCGAGGGCGGCGGCGGCCAGCGAGGCCGCGAAGCGCGCCCACGAGCCCGGGTCGAAGAGCCAGACGGCCAGGGCGAAGAACGGCAAGGGGATCAGGTAGAGCCAGGCGAGGTCGGCCACGATCGTCCGGAAGCCGCGGCCGAAGACCCGCCAGACGCGCCAGGCCATCAGCAGGTTGCCGGCCAGGAAGTAGTTGGCCGCCGCCATCCCTTCCGCCCCCCAGCGCCGGGTGAAGAGGATGCCCAGCCCCAACAGCGACGCCAGGTTGAGCACCATGACCGCGAACCAGGCCCGGTCCTCGTGCCGCGCCTTGAGCATCTCCCCTCCCAGGATGGTGAACTGGTCGAAGAAGGGGATGAACGACAGCACCTGGAGCAGCGGCACCGCCCCCTCCCAGCCCTTCCCTAGCAGGATCTCGACCACCTTGCCGGCGTTGGTGAACAGGAAGTAGCTCGCGACCACCTGGCAGCCGAGGAGCTGCAGCGTCCCCAGCCGGAAGACCTCGAAGAACCGCGGCGGGTCGTGCGCGTACTCGACCAGCGACGGGAAGAGCGCCCGCGGGTAGGCGATCGTCGCCATCAGGAAGGCGATCGGGTAGGTGCGGCTGTAGAAGCCGACCGTCCGCGTGTCGTCGAACCACTCGACGATGAACAGGTCGATATAGGTGACGAGCTGCAGGAAGAGCCAGATCAGGAACAGCCACGAGCTCTTGCGGACGAGGTCCGGCCAGAGCTTGAGGTCGACGGCGAGCGGGATCCTGCCCCAGGCCTTGCTCCAGCTCATGGCGGCGAGCAGCGCCGCGCCGACGAGGTCAGCGGCGACCAGGCTCCAGACGCCCCAGCCCAGCCAGGCGAGGGCGATCGACACCACCGCGATGAATACGCCGCGCCACACCTCCGGGGCAAGCAGCCGGCCGATGGTCAGCTCGCGCTCGAAGAAGGCCCTGGGCACCACCGACAGGCCGTCGAGCAGGATCCAGACGGCGAACACCCGCAGCACCCCCGGCAGGTCGGGGTTGAAGGTGGCGAACGCGGGCGCCGCGAAGACCACGCCGGCGGTCAGCAGCGCGCCGAGCCCGAGGGTCGAGGCCAGGACCGTGCCGTACGGCCGGCGGCTGTCGCGGATCAGGTGGTAGGGCAGGCCGAGGTCGCGGAAGGCCGAGGCGACGGTCACGACGCGTAGCGCCAGCTCGTAGAGGCCGTGCCCTTCGGGGAGGATCAACCGGGCGAGGATCAGCTTGGCGCCGAAGCCGATCAGCAGGCGGGCGAGTTGGATGCCGTACGACGCGAGCGTCGAGTGGAGGACGCGCTGTTGGGTGCTCGGTGAGGCCGCCTCGCTCACAGGAGGTTCGCCCAGCGCGCCCACTGTTCGGTGAGCGCCATGCCCGACTCGAAGTCGAAGGCCGGCCGGTAGCCAAGAAGCCGCTTCGCCTTGTCGATGCGCACCCGGGTGCGGGGCTGGAAGAAGCCGATCATCTGCGGGCTCAAGGGGTGGACCGGCAGATCGTCCTGACCGGAGCGCCGGGCCGGGCCTCCCCCGCCGCCGATCTTGCCCTTGATCCGCTGCTGCCAGCTCTCGGGCAGCACCGTGCTCGCCAGCTCGCGCAGCGCCAGGATCTCGCGGGTCGCCATCAGCCGGTCGCGGAAGGCTTGGTCGCGGCGCACCGCCCCGAACAGCTCGCCGAACGCCCGCGGCTGCTCCTTGCGCGACTTGCGCCACCAGGCGCGGGCCTCATCGGCCGTCATCGAAACGGTGCGGGACTCGGGCCCCAGCATCGCCTCGAAACGGCCGTACATCTCGCGCCAGGTCACCGGCTCCTCGGCGGAGACCAGGAAGGCCTCCCCCACCGCCTCGTCGCGCACCGCGGCGAGCAGCATGGCGCTCACCAGGTCGTCGACGTAGACGTGGTTGCAGAGCCCTTCGCCGCCGTCGACCAGGATGACCCGGCCGCTCTGGAGCGTCCTCAGGACCTGCCCCGTCCAGACCCCGCCGTACGGCCCGTAGACGGCGGTCGGCTGGAGCACGGCGACCGGGACGCGGCCGGAGCGGGAGAAGTCGAGCGCGGTCTCCTCGGCGTCGAGCTTGCTGTCCGAGTAGGCGTTGCCGAAGCGGCGCCGGGGCGCGGTCTCGTCGAGGTCGCCGTCGCCGGTCTGGCCGTAGACCATCAGCGTGCTCAGGAAGACGGCGCGGCGGGCGCCGGCCGAAGCGGCCGCTTCGATCACGCGGCGGGTGCCCTGGCGGTTCACCCAGGCGCGGTGCTTCTGGCTGCCGGAGGTGCCGTAGGCGCAGTGGAAGACCGTGTCGCAGCCGCTCGCCGCAGCCGCGAGGGCCTGCCGGTCGGTGACGTCGCCGCGCACGATGCTCACCGGCAGACGGGCGAGGCGGGCGGCGCCGGCGAGGTTCCTCACCAGCGCCTGGACCTCGACGCCGTGCTCCAGGATCAGCCGCTCGGCCAGCCGGCCGCCGATGAAGCCGCTGGCGCCGGTGATCAGGACGCGCCGGCCGCGCAATATTTCGAGATTCAAGGATGAACCCCCGTGGCCGTCCACGGCAGATCGAGCGGCTCGCGCCGGGCGTAGCACTCCTCGACCAGGGCCATCGAGCGCCGCCCCTCGCGGCCGGAGACGCGCGGCTCGCGGCCTTCCAGTACCGCCGCGGTGAAGTCGTCGATCTGGCGGACGAAGGAGCTGCCGAAGTCGAGGCCGCCGTCTTTCCCTTTGCGCGCCTGGCCGGCGAGGGCGACCTCGTGGCCGTGGAGCCGCAGCGCGATCACCGGGTCGGGGTCCCAGACGCCGGCCTCCAAGGTGCCGCGCTCGCCGGTGAAGACGCAGGTGTTGCGGAGGTTGCGCGTGCGGCTCACCTCGGCGGTACCCACGAGGCCGGAGCCGGTCCGCAGCTCGATCTCGCAGTCCGACTCGATGCCGCCCAGGGCGTCGTCGCGGTAGCGCGTCACCTCCAGGTCCCCCAGCCAGACGAGCAACAGGTCGAGCACGTGCACGCCGAAGTCGGTGAGCACGCCGCCGCCGGCGGTCTCCTTCTTGAGGAAGTAGTCGGTGGCGAACGGCCAGCGCGGGATGACCCCCTGGCGCAGCTCGAAGCCGTGGAGCTCCCCCAGGAGCCCGTCGGCCAGGAGGTCGCGGACCAGCCGCGTCGAGTCGAAGAAGCGGAACTCCAGCCCGACGGCGAGCCGGGCGTTTCCGGCCGCGGCGGCTGCGATCATCGCGTCGCACTCGGCGACGGTGAGGGCCATGGGCTTCTCGACCAGCACGTGGACGCCGCGCCGCAGCAGGTCGACCGCGACCGGGGCGTGGAGGCTGTTGGGCAGCGCCACCACCGCCGCGTCGACCCGGCCGACGGCCTCGCGGTAGTCGGTGAGGACGGTCGGCACGCCCCATTTCGCGGCGAGGGAGCGGGCGCGCGCCGCGTCGGCGTCGACGAGGACGGCGGCCTCGGCCCGCTGCGAGGCGGCGATGGCGGGCAGGTGGTGGATGGAGGCCACGGCGCCGCAACCGACGACGGCGAGCCTGACTCTGTTTTTTCCTGGAGAGGTCATCGTGGCTCTGGAAGGCTCGGGGAACGGCGGCGGGATGTTAGCAGAACCCCTCTCTCAGGTATCCTCCCCCATCATGACCCAGCCCGACGTCCAGAAGTACCTCGCGGACATCCAGGTCGCCTACCTGCGCATCCAGGAGTTCACCCAGGGGCAGACGATCGAGGATTACCTGGAAGACATCAAGACGCAGGCCGCGGTCGAGCGGCAGTTCGAGATTATCGGCGAGGCGATCAGCCAGATGATCGGCGCCGTCCCGGAGATGGAGCGCGCGCTCTCCGACGCCTCCAAGATCATCGCCTTCCGCGACTACCTGATCCACGGCTACGCCTCCGTCTCCTACAAGCTGGTCTGGGGCTTCCTCGAAGGCAGCCTGCCCCGGCTGACCCGCGAGGTCGAGGCCCTGCTCTCCGAAGCGAATTAGAGAGGATCGGGTAGGAGGGGGCCTCACGGCCCCCGTCCTCCCACACCACCGGACGTACTCACCGTATCCGGCGGTTCCTCTCAGTGTTGAAACGCAGCGATCCTGTCGGTGAGGCTGAGCAGTCCTTGGTCCCTGAACCATTGCTTGGTCATGGCTTCGCTCGCTTGAGGGCTGCCTGACTTGCGCCACCAGCCCTTCCCTGAGGAGGCCAAACGCCACGCCTGCCCCATGGGAACACCGAGTCCGTTGAGGAACTTGGCCATCGAGCGACTCCGTTTGCGCTGCTTGAGACGTGCACATCGGAGTCGGCGGCGGATCCAGGCGTCGAGCTGCCGGTAGGGCCGATCGCGAGTCGCCCAGCGAAAGTAGGTAGCCCAGCCCGGGAGGTACTCGTTGAGATCCTGGATCATCCGTTTGAGGCTCGCGCCTCGATTGCGCCGTGTCGTCTGTCGCACTCGCTCCTTGACGCGTCTCAGGCTCTCGGGGGCTATCCCCAAGTGCCCGCCGGGCAGGAGCCGATAGCCGAGGAACTGCCTCTCCTCGACCCGTGCTACCGCGCTCTTGACTCGGTTGACGCGCAGCCGTAGTTGGCCTTCCAGGAAGGCCGTCACGGAGGCCATCACCCTCTGTCCAGCGGCTTCCGACCGCACATAGATGTTGCAGTCGTCGCCATACCGGCAGAAGCAGTGGCCTCGTCTTTCCAGCTCTTGGTCCAAATCATCCAGGAGGAGATTGGCCAGCAAGGGGGAGAGCGGACCTCCTTGAGGAGTCCCTTCATATCGTGGTACGCACACCCCCTGGCGCAAGATCCCCGCTTCCAAGAAGCGGCGAATCGTTCGCAGAAGACGCTTGTCCCCGAGATGGCGGGCCAGACGGGACATCATGACGTCGTGGTTGACCCGGTCGAAGAACTTCTCCAGGTCGAGATCCACCACGATTTCCCGTCCAGAAGCC
>JBKKAU010000367.1:0-2909 GCA_046714475.1 Thermoanaerobaculia bacterium | reverse complement strand
ACCCTGGAGACCACGTTGTCGCTGCGCACTCGCTGCCTCGACGCGCTGGCCGCCGGCTGCCCGGTCATCACCAGCGAGGGCGGGGCGATGAGCCGGCTGATGCGCGAGTACAACGCCGGCTGGGTGGCCCCGTCGGGCGACGCGGCGGCGCTGGCGCGCCAGATCACCGAGGCGGTCGAGGACAAGGCCGAGCGTGCCACCCGCATGGCCGGCGCCGCCCGGCTGCTCGAGACCTTCCGCTGGGACCGGGTGCTCCTGCCGCTGGTCGAGTTCTGCCGCGACCCGAAAGAGGACCCCACCAAGGAGCAGTTCGCCCACCGCCCGGCGGTCCTGCCGCCGGTCGATCCGTTCCTCTTCCGGCTGCGCCGCAAGGTGCGCGCTCTCCGCAACGCCCTGGGGCTTCGCCGTTGAGCCGGCCCGCCCGGGTCTCGGTCGCCATCCTTTCCTGGAACGGCCGGCAGCACCTGGAGACCTGTCTCGCGGCTCTTGAGGACCAGCACGACCCCGGCGTGCCGTGGGAGGTGCTGGTCCTCGACAACGGCTCGACCGACGGCACCGCGGCCAGGATGGAGGCCGGGTTCGGCCGCCACCCGCGCGTCCCGCTGGTGGCGAGCCCGATCAACCTCGGCTTCTGCGCCGGCAACAACCGGCTGGTCGCCGAGGCCCGCGGGGACGCCGTCGCCTTTTTGAACAACGACACCCGCCCGCAGCCCGGCTGGCTGGCGGCGCTGGTGGACGCCCTGGCCGCCGCGCCGGCCGACGTGGCCGCCGTCTCCGGCAAGATCGTCGACTGGGCCGGCGAGCGGCTCGACTTCGGCCGCGGCGTCATGGCCTTCGACGGCCACGCCTTCCAGCTCGACTTCCGCCGGCCGCTCGCCGCGGCGCGGGTGCCGGCGGCGGGGGAGGAGCTGCTCTTCGCCTGCGGCGGCAACATGCTGGTGCGCCGCGACTCGTTCCTCGCCGCCAGCGGCTTCGACGAGGACTACTTCGCCTATCTCGAGGATGTCGACCTCGGCTGGCGGCTCTGGTCGGGCGGCGAGCGCGTCACCTTCACGCCCGACGCCGTGGTCCACCACCGGTCGAGCGCCACGAGCGACCTCCTGGGGAACTACAACCGCGGCTTCCTGTTCGAGCGCAACGCCTTCCTCACCGCGTTCAAGAACTACGAGCCCGGGCTCTGGGAGCGGGTGATGCCGGCGCTGATGCTGGCGCTGGTCTCGCGCACCCAGACGATGCTGATCGAGAACAACCCCGGCACCGGCACCCTGCGCCTCGACCCCTACGCCGGCTGGATCGCCAACACCGCCGCCACGCCGCCGGCCTCGCCGGCCGCTCCTGGGCCGCCCGCCCCTTCGCCGCTCACCCTGGGAAGGCTGGCGGGCAAGCTCCGGGACTACGGCCCGCGCGAGTTCGTGCGGCGCGGCCTGCGCAAGCTCCGTGCCTCGGCACCGGCCCCGTCCGGTGCGCCCGCGCCGCCGAGCCTCACCGACGAGCGCACCGTCTCTCAGCTCCGCGCCGTGCAATGGGTGTTGGGCCATCTCGACCGCGCCGCCGACCACCGCACCGCGGTGCAGCGCCGGCGGCGGCGGAGCGACCGCGAGATCTTCGAGCGCTTCCCCCTCTACCTGGTCCCCACCTATCCCGGGGATGAGCCGCTCTTCGCGAGCCCGGGGTTCCAGGCCTGGCTGCCGGAGGACCTGCCGCTGGTGCGGCGGCGGTTGGAGGAGATCATGGAGATGGGGGGCTGAGAGGTGCGCTAAGCTCTCTCCATGGCCCCCGTCCCCGAGGTCTCCGTCGTCATCCCGACCCACAACCGCCTGGAGGCGTTGGCCGAGGTCCTCCAGGGGCTGCAGTTCCAGGAGGGGCCGCCCGAGTTCGAGGTGATCGTCGTCGACGACGGCTCGACCGACGGCACCTCCGACTGGCTGCGCAACCGCAGCTTCCAGCTCCCTCTGCGCGTCCTCACCCAGGAGAACCGCGGACCGGCGGCGGCCCGCAACACCGGCGTGGCCGTCGCGGCTGGGAAACTGGTGGCCTTTCTTGGGGACGACACCGTCCCCTCGCCAGGATGGCTGGCGACCCACCGGGCCGCCCACCGGCGGCGCGGCGACGACCCCTATCTGGCCGTCATCGGCTACACCGCCTGGCATCCGCGGATGAGCCTCACGCCCTTCCTGCGCTACATCAACGAGCACGGTCTCCAGTTCGGCTTCGCGCTGATCCAGAACCCCGAGGACGTGCCGTTCAACTTCTTCTACACCTCCAACCTGTCGCTGCCCCGCGACCTGCTGCTCGCCGAGCCGTTCGACCTGCGTTTTCCCTACGCGGCGTGGGAAGATATCGAGGTCTCCTACCGTCTCAAGAGGCGTGGTCTGCGGCTGGTCTACGAGCCGGCGGCGAAGGTCCTTCACGACCATCCGACCGACTTCGCGCGCTTCGCGTCGCGGCAGGAGAAGGCGGGTTGTTGCGCGGTGGTCTTCCACCGGCTCCACCCCGAGCTCGGACCCTTCCTCGGGGTCGGTCCGGACGGGCCGCCGCCGCTGCCCGCCGCCGACCGCCAGCGCTGGCTGGAACGGTTGGTTCGTCTATTGCAAAGGGGGCCGTTCCATCTCCCCAAGGTCTGGGAAGAGGTGCTGCGGTACCACTACATTCGAGGGCTTCACCGCGCCTGGTCGGACCATGGCGCGGAGTTGGAAAAGGAGAATGTCCATGATGCAGCAAGAACGGGCGGCGAAGCGGCTTCTTGAGGCCGGCGCGATCGCGGCGGCTGCCCTGTGTCTCTGGACTCTGCCCGCCGCGGCGCAGTCGCGGCAACGTCCCAACGACTCCGGTGACGGCGGCCGGGTAGCCGTCCGGGAGGCTCCCAGCGCCCCCTCGTCGGGGGAGGCGCGTGGCACAGGGTCTGACGA
>JBKKAU010000366.1:0-20938 GCA_046714475.1 Thermoanaerobaculia bacterium | reverse complement strand
CGGACGCGGGCGCGGCGAACCATCGTCCAAATCATCCAGCCCGCTTATGGCCGCCATCTCTAATTCTACCGCACGCAATCCCGGCCGCGCTGCGCGCAGCGCGACAGCGTCTCGGCCCAGCCCGGCGGCGCCGAATATTACGCCTTCCAGGTGCGCCAGCAGACGACCACCGACCTGACGCCGCAGCAGATCCACGACATCGGCCTGCGCGAGGTGGCGCGCATCCGGGCGGAGATGGAGGCGCTGATCCCCACGACCGGCTTCCAGGGGAGCTTCGACGAGTTCGTGCGCTTCCTGCGCACCGATCCGCGGTTCTTCTTCGACAAGCCGGAGGACCTGGTGAGCGCCTACCGCGACATCGCCAAGCGGGCCGACCCGGAGCTGACGCGCCTGTTCGGCCGCCTGCCGCGGCTCCCCTACGGCGTGATCGCGGTGCCGGCCTACGCCGAGAAGTCGACGACCACCGCCTACTACGAAGGCGGCGCGCCCGCCGCCGGCCGTCCGGGCTACTACTTTGTCAACACCTACGACCTCAAGGCCCGGCCCAAGTGGGAGATGGAGGCGTTGACGCTCCACGAGGCCGTGCCGGGGCACCACCTCCAGACCGCGCTGGCGCAGGAGATGGAGGGCGTGCCCGAATGGCGCAGGCACGACGATCACACGGCCTTCACCGAGGGCTGGGGGCTCTACGCCGAGAGCCTGGGCGGGGAGATGGGCTTCTACCAGGACCCGTACTCCAAGTTCGGCCAGCTCACCTACGAGATGTGGCGGGCGGTCCGCCTGGTGGTCGACACCGGCATGCACTCGCTGGGCTGGAGCCGCGACCGGGCGATCGAGTACTTCAAGGCGAACGCGCCCAAGACCGAGCACGACATCGTGGTCGAGATCGACCGCTACATCGTCTGGCCGGGCCAGGCGCTGGCCTACAAGATCGGCGAGCTCAAGATCAAGGAGCTGCGCGCCCTGGCGGAGAAGGAGCTGGGCGCGAAGTTCGACGTCCGCGCCTTCCACGACGAGGTCCTGGGCCGCGGCTCCGTGCCGCTCGACGTGCTGGACGCCAAGATCCGGGGGTGGATCGCGGAGCAGAAGCGGGCGGGGGAGCGGGCGGCCCGATGAACGTCGCTCCCGTCCGTCTCGAAGGGCAGCTCCTGCTCCTGGAGCCGCTGCGGCTGGAGCACGCGCCGGAGCTCCATCCCATCGCCGATCCCGAAATCTTCCGGCACACGCTGGACTGGCCGCAGGACCGGAGCTTCGAGGAGTTCGAGCGGTGGCTCGAGCGCTGCCTGGAGGCGCCGGCGAGCCTCGACTTCATGATGCGGCTGCGCGACACCGGCGAGCCGGTCGGGTGCTCCGCCTATCTGGAGATCCGGCCGGCCCACCGCGGGCTGGAGATCGGACGGACCTGGATCGCCCGCCGCTTCCAGGGCACCCGGGTCAACCCCGAGAGCAAGTACCTGCTGCTGCGCCACGCCTTCGAGACGCTCGGCGCGGTGCGTGTCCAGTTCAAGACCGACCTCAACAACGCCCACAGCCAGCGGGCCATCGAGAAGCTCGGCGCCCGCCGGGAGGGGGTCCTGCGCAAGTTCCAGGTCCGCACCAACGGCTACATCCGCGACACGGTGATCTACAGCGTCCTCGCCGAGGAGTGGCCGGGGGTCCAGGCCGCGCTGGAGGCGCGGCTGGGCCTTTAGCGCCGGCCGCTCTGCGTCAGCTCCAGGACGCCCCGGCAAGGAATTAGCATAGGGGCCGGAGCGGAGGACGCCATGAGCTTCGCCAAGGCCTGGGATCTGCTGGTGCGGAAGGTGACGGGTTGGGGGCGGGACCTCGTCCTGCTGCTGCCGAACCTCGCGGTGGCGGTCCTGGTGCTGGTCGGCTTCTGGCTGCTCGCCCGGCTGGTGAGGAGCGTCGTGCGCCGCGTCCTCGCCCGCGTCTCGCACAGCGCCGAGGTCAACAAGCTGGTCGCCCAGGCGGTCTACATCGCGCTGCTGGTGGCCGGGGTCTTCATCGCCCTGGGGATCCTGGGCCTCCAGAAGACGGTGGCGTCGCTCCTCGCCGGCGCCGGCATCATCGGCCTGGCGTTGGGGTTCGCCTTCCAGGCCATCGCGGCCAACCTGATGGCGGGGATCTACCTCTCGGTCCGCCACCCGTTCCGCCACGGCCACCTCATCAAGACCAACGACTACTTCGGCACGGTGCAGCGCATCCGCCTGCGCTGGACGGAGATGTGGACGCAGCAGGGGCAGCTCGCGCTGATCCCCAACAAGCAGATCTTCGAGAACCCGATCCTCAACTACTCCGCCCTGGGCCGCCGGCGGATCGACCTGACGCTGGGGGTCTCCTACGGCGACGACCTGGAGAAGGCCCGGCAGGTGGCGATGCGGGCGATCGAAGAGGTCTCGACCCGCGACCCGGAGCGCGAAATCGAGCTCTTCTACGACGAGTTCGCGGACAGCTCGATCGACTTCACCGTCCGCTTCTGGATCCCCTTCTCCAAGCAGGCCGACTACCTCGCCGCCCGCAGCGAGGCCATCATCCGCATCAAGCAGGCTTTCGACGCCGAAGGCATCACCATCCCGTTCCCCATCACGACGTTGGACTTCGGGGCGAAGGGCGGGGAGAAGCTGTCGGAGATGCTGGGGGAGGCGGAGCGGCCGGCCGGGGCAGGACGGTAGGCTGCGGCGTCCCTTGCCATAGAATGGGCGCCGGAACGCCCGCGTTCAGGGATGGAGGAGGGGGGATCCGATGGGAATCGCCGCAAGTGTGGCCGTGGTCCTGGTGGCCTTGCTCCACCTCTACTTCCTGGCGCTGGAGATGTTCTTCTGGAAGAAGCCTCTCGGCCGGCGGGTCTTCGGCCTCAAACCCGACTTCGCGGAGGCGACGGCGTCGCTCGCCGCCAACCAGGGCCTCTACAACGGCTTCCTGGCGGCGGGCCTGCTTTGGGGCTTGAGCCTCGGCGACGCGGGCTTTTCGATCCGGGTGTTCTTCCTGATCTGCGTGATCGTCGCCGGCCTGTTCGGCGCCGCCACCGTGAACCGCAGGATCCTCTGGGTGCAGGCCCTCCCCGGCGCCGTCGCTCTCGCGTTGACCCTGCTGGCGCACCGCGCCTGAGAGGCTAGGCCCCGTCGCGCTTCAACGTCTGTGACGGCTGGCCTGGCGTCTCCAGCGTGAGCAGGTCCCCCCGTCCCCCGGAGAGGTGGAAGAGCAGAGCGTAGCCGGGGGGCATGCCGCCGATCCGGAAGTGGGTGGGCGAGGTCGGGACCAGGAGCAGCGGGCTCTGCTCGGCGAGCACGGCCCGCAGATGGCTGCCCTGGAGCTCGACCCTGACCATGGCGCCGCTCTCCTCGTCCTTGTAGATCCCCTCCAGACGGGCGAGCTCTTCGGCCGGAACCTTCGGTTCCTGGTCCCGGTGGAACGCGAAGCGCGGACGCCTCATCCCCGCCACGCAGGAGGTGTCGAGGCCCTGGACCGTGCCGGACTCGATGAAGGCGACCATCATCCGGTTGGCGCACTCGGCCCCCTGGATGCCGTTGAGGCCGTGGCCGCCGTCGGGCAGCACGACCTGGAGGCTGTTGGCGAGCGTGCGCGCGGCCCGCTCGGCGTTGGCGGGCGGAGTGACGGGGTCGCGCTCGCCAGAGAGCAGCAGCGCCGGCACGCCGGAGACGACCGGCTCGAGGAACTCGCGGCCGAGCCGGCCGGCCGGCCAGACCGCGCAGGCCGCCTGCTGCTTGCGGATGCGCAGATCGCCCAGGAACGTGCCCGCGACAGCCGCCGGCACCGCCGCCTCGTCGATGAAGGGTAGGTCCTCCGAGCAGGTGGCTGCGAAGTAGTAGCCGTTGCTCGTCGTCCGGATGGAGGCCGTGAGCTGGCGGCCGGTCCGGGCGAGCAGCGTCCAATCGCCCTGCGCCGCCCGGTGCAGGTGGAGCGGCAGGAGCACCGCCGTCTCGGGCTGGTAGAGCATGAGGCGCACGATCTGGGCCACGCCGGAGCGGGTCAGGCGGACCTCCGTCGGCCCGCCCTGCCGGGGATCGGGGGTCCGGACCACCACGGGCTCGCGCTCGA
The DNA here is from genome assembly GCA_046714475.1 of Thermoanaerobaculia bacterium. Classification (GTDB taxonomy): domain Bacteria; phylum Acidobacteriota; class Thermoanaerobaculia; order Multivoradales; family UBA5704; genus DASPJI01. Next base: position 16,879 of record JBKKAU010000366.1, on the reverse strand, counting down.
CGCGCTGGAATACGGCCGCGACCTCGTCGCGCAACCCGGGGAACGCGGCGCGGCAGCCGGCGTCCTGCTCGCATTCGGCGATCAGTCCGTCGAGCGCGCGCTGGGCGTGCCTTGCCATGGGGAACGGTCCGCGCTCGTCGGTGGGTACGACGCCCCAGAGGGTGACCGTGCGGACCCGGCCGGGATACCGGCGCAGGTAGACCAGCGCCGTCCGGCTGCCGCCGGAGGTGCCGAAGAGGTTGAGCTTGTCGTAGCCCAGCGCGGCGCGTACCTCTTCGACGTCGTCGACGCTCGCTTCGATGGTGTAGTGGGTGAGGTCGACGGTCCGGCGCAGGCGCTCGGCGCAGAGCTTCACCTTGCCGGCCGGTATGTATTCGTCGAGGTACTCCTGGTACTGGTCCTCCCCGGTCAGCTCGGGGCAGGCGAGGCGGCCCGACCCGCCGGTGCCGCGAACGTCGACGAGCAGGATGTCGCGCCGCCGGCGCAGGGCTTTGAAGTCCTCGCCGATCCACGACTCGTCCTCCACCGCGGACGCGCCGGGCCCGCCGGCGAAATAGACGAGCGGATCGGGAAGCCGGCCGGGGCCGAAGGCGGGGAGGAGGACGACGCGCAACGGGATCTTCCTGCCCGCCTTGGCAGTCCGGTTCTCCCACACCTCGTGCGTGCCGCACCGTGCGTCGGGCGGCAGCCCGGGGAGGGTGCAGGGTTTCAGCTCGAGCTTCCCGGCCGGAGGGGCGCACGCCGCGGGAGCCGTGAGACCCGGCACGCAGAGCCCGGCGAGGACGGCGAAGACCGGGAGGCGCCTCATCGCGGAGAGTGTATCCCCTCCCAGAGCCAGCTCCCAACCCGCCGCGCGGCGATGAAGCTCGCCCAGGAGACGGCGCCGAGCAGGTGCCGGTCCTCGGGGTGGCGGGCGCGGAAGGCGGCGACGACGCCGTCGTCCACCTGGTAGGAGGCGAGCGCGGTGAGCAGGACGAGCCGGCCCGCCGGCCTCTCCTCCCCGGGGAGCGCCGCAATCGCCTCCTCCAGCCAGCCGCGCCCGAGCCCCGGGTCGGCGCCGTTCCAAGCCTCGACACGCGCCACGAGCAGGCCGCGCACCGACTCCGGCAGCGCCTCGCGGGCCAGGCCGTCCACCGCCAAGGCGAAGCCGGCGTAGGCGCCGGCGACCGCGGGGTTCGACCGGGCCCACGGGAGCCCGGCGGGGAGCTCGGCGTCCGGCATCAGGGCGAGCGCGTCGCCGGAGGTGTAGCGGCGGACGAGCCCTGGGGCGAAGCGGCCGGCGACGAGCCGCATCAACAGGCCCTTGGTCCAGCCGGTGCCTGGAGGCAGGGGGAACGGCGAGTCCGGCAGGAAGACGTGGGCCATGCGGTTGATGTAGTGGAACGCGGCCGCGGTGCCGATCATCTCGGCCGCGTCCTCGTCGGGAAAGGGCGGGCTCGCCAACTCCGGCGCGCCCGGCGAGCGGCTCGCCGCCGCCCAAGCCACGGCACGGCGCAGTCCCTTGTCCCGGATCTTGCCCTCCCGGCCGGCGGCGATCTCCCGCGCCGCGCCGCGCTGGCCGGCCGCCACCAGCATCAGGGAATGGGCGTCGACGCAGAACGGGCACCGGTTCAGGCGCGAGATCGCCGCCGCGACCGCCTCCTTGACCGGCCGGGGCACGCGGCCGGCGACCAGCGTCTCGCGCAGCACGGCCCACATCCCGGCGAGGAGGGCCGGGTCCGGAGAGTGGATCGGGATCGGCGGCAGCAGCCCGAAGTCCCGCCGCGCCTGCGCGTAGACCTGCGCGACGAGGCCGGTGGCGGACTCGGAGGGGACGGGGTGGAGGTGGCGGATGCCGGTCATGGGTGGCTCTATGGTAGTGCAGCTCCATTCCTCCCCTCTGAGACACCCTTCCAGGTGAACGGACGATCCGGAAGGAGAGCGAGATGAAGACGCGCATCCAGAAGAAGCTGACCCTTACCCGCGAGACCCTGCAACGCCTGGAGCTGCAGCACGCGGCCGGCGGGGCGCTGCCGACGACGCCGATCGGCACCTGCCCGGCCTCGGACCCGGCGGCCTGCGGCGGGACGGGAGGCGGCTCGGACACCCCGCTGCCCTGCCGGGACTACTGAGGCCGGCCGCCGCCCTACCAGGCCGCAATCCCTCCCGCGAGCACCATGCTTGATGGAGGTGCTCCAGACGTCTGATGGTCCGAAGTACGACATCCCTGTTGCCCGGCTCGCTGGTCGAAGTTCTCCGCGTCCACGCGGCGGAGAGCCCTGCCCGGCGGGCCTATGTGTTCCTGGACCGCGAGGGCCGGGAGGCCGCCGCGCTCTCCTGGGGCGAGCTCGACCGCCGGGCCCGCGCCGTGGCCGCCGCCCTGGAGGCGCAGGGCGCCCGGGGAGAGCGGGCGCTGCTGCTCTTCCCTCCGGGGCTGGAGTTCATCGTCGCCTTCCTCGGCTGCCTGCGCGCCGGGGTGGTCGCCGTACCGGCGTATCCGCCCCGGCCGAACCGGTCGCAGCCCCGCCTGCGGGCCATCGCGCGGGATGCCGGAGCCCGCTTCGTGCTCGCGACCTCCTCGATCGCCGGGACCACGGACGTCCCTGAGCTGGCCCGCGCGGCCTGGATCGCCACGGACGCGCTGGCCCCGGAAAGCGGCGACGGGTGGGAGGGTTTTGACCCCGAGCCGGACGCTCCGGCGTTTCTCCAGTACACCTCGGGCTCCACCTCCGACCCCAAGGGCGTCGTCGTCACGCACGCCAACCTGGTCCACAACGAGGAGGCGATCCGGCTCGGCTTCGGCCAGTCCGAGCGCTCGGTGGTGGTGGGCTGGCTGCCGCTGTACCACGACATGGGGCTGATCGGGAACGTCCTGCAGCCGCTCTACACGGGCGCGACGGCGGTCCTCATGGCGCCGCTGACGTTCCTCCAGCGTCCCCGGGTCTGGCTGGAGGCGATCGGCCGCTACCGCGCCACCACCAGCGGCGGGCCGGACTTCGCCTACGACCTGTGCGTCCGCAAGATCGGCGAGGAGGAGCGCGCCGGGCTCGACCTCTCGTCGTGGACGGTGGCGTTCAACGGCGCCGAGCCGGTGCGCGCCGGCACGCTGGAGCGCTTCGCCGCCGCCTTCGGTCCCTGCGGGTTCCGCCGCAAGGCTTTCTTCCCCTGCTACGGGCTGGCCGAGGCGACGCTGTTCGTCTCCGGCGGCGACCGCAAGACGCCTCCCGTGGTGCGCGCCTTCCGGGCGGACGACCTGGAGCGCCACGCGGCGGTCGAGGCTGTTGAGCCCGGCGCTCGCAAGCTGGTCGGCTGCGGCCGGCCGTCCGAGGGGCAGAGGGTCGCGATCGTCAACCCGGAGACCTGCGCCCCTTGCGCCTCCAACCACGTCGGCGAGATCTGGGTGGCGGGGCCGAGCGTCGCGGCGGGGTATTGGGGCCGGCCCGAGGAGACCGCGCGCCTGTTCCGCGCCCGCCGGGCGGACGGCGACGGGCCGTTCCTGCGCACCGGCGACCTCGGGTTCCTCGATGCCCGCGGCGAGCTGTTCGTCACCGGCCGTCTCAAGGACCTGATCATCCTGCGCGGGCGCAACCACTACCCGCAGGATTTCGAGCGCACCGCCGAGGCCGTGCATCCGGCGCTGCGGCTGGGCCACGGCGCCGCCTTCTCGAGAGAGCGCGAAGGTGAGGAGCGGCTGGTCCTGGTCCAGGAGGTCGAGCATGGCCGCGTTCCGTCCGAGGAGCTGGCGGGGCTCGCCGAGGCCGTCCGCCGCGCCGTCGCCGAGGAGCACGAGGTGGGGGTGGAAGAGGTCGTGCTGCTGCGCGCCAACACGATCCCCAGGACCTCCAGCGGCAAGATCCGCCGCGCCGCCTGCCGGGCCGCGTACCTGGACGGTTCGTTGTCCGTGGCCGCGCGCAGCGGCTCGGCCCCCGCTGAGATGGTTGAGGCTTCCCCGGAAGACGGGTCCGTCGCCCAGGTCCTGCGCCAGGAGGCGGCGCGGGCTCTGCGCTTCGAGGCCGGCGCGATCGAGCCGGACCTCCCCCTGATCTCCTTCGGTCTCGACTCGCTCGCCGCGGTGGAGCTGGCGAACGGCGTTCAGACCCGGCTCGGCGTCGAGCTGCCGCTCGTCCTCCTGCTCCAGGGCGCCACGCTGGACGACCTCATTGCGGCGGTGGGGAAGACTCCCTCGGCGGTCCCGGAAGAGGACCGGGCGGAGCAGCTTGAATACCCCCTCTCCCATGGCCAGGTGGCGCTCTGGCTCGCCGAGCGTCTGGCGCCCGGTAAAGCGCCGTACAACCTGGCGGGCGCGGCCCGGGTGCGCGGCGACCTGGACGTCGAGGCCCTGGCCCGCGCTCTCCAGACCCTGTCCGGCCGCCATCCCGCGCTTCGCACGACGTACGAGGACCGCAGTGGGGAGCCCTGGGCGAAGGTGCACGAGCGCCTGGCCGTCGATTTCCGGGAGATGGGGGCACCCGAGGCCGATCTGCCGGACCTGCTCCGCGCCGAGGCCTTCCGCCCTTTTGACCTCACCACCGGTCCGCTCCTCCGCGTGCGGGTCTGGCGGCCGGTGGACGGCGACCCCGTGCTGCTCCTGGCGATCCATCACCTGGCCGCCGACTTCTGGTCGCTCGGGGTGATGCTCCGCGAGCTCAGAGCTCAGAACCTTTCTGTAGGGGCGGGGCTTGCCCCCGCCCGGGAGGGGGTAAACCCCTCCCCTGCATCAATAGGGTCCTTCACCCCGGCCGATCACGCTCGCCGCGAGCGGCGGCTGCTGGCGGGACCGGACGGCGAGCGGCTCTGGATGGAGTGGCGGGAGCGCCTGGCCGGAGAGCTGCCGGTGCTCGACCTCGCGACCGACCGACCGCGACCGCCGGTCCAGTCCCATGCCGGCGTCTTCCGGACATTGCGTCTGGATCCCGTTGTGAGCCATCAGGTCCGCGCTTTCGCCGCTTCCGGAGGCGCGACCCTCCACGTCGTCCTCCTCGCCGCGTTCCAGGCGTTCCTCTACCGCTGCTCCGGCCAGCCGGAGGTCATGGTCGGAGTCCCCACCGCCGGCCGGAGCGCGGGCTTCGAAGGGGTGGTCGGCTACTTCGTAAACCCGGCGCCGGTGCGGACCGGTGTGTCCGGGGACCTCTCCGGCGCCGACCTGCTGGCCCGGGTGCGGGAGGGTTCTCTCGCGGCCCTGGGAGCCGCCGCCTTTCCCTTCGCGCTGCTGGCCGAGCGGTTGCGGCCGGAGCGCGACGCCAGCCGCTCGCCGTTGTTCCAGGCCATGCTGGTCCATCAGCGGACGCAGCGGCCGGACGAGGAGGGGCTGGCCGGCTTCGCGCTCGGCGAGGCCGGCGTCCGCGTGGAGATGGGCGGCCTGACCCTGGAGTCGCTGCCGCTGCCGGAGGTCCGCGTCCCCTGTGACCTCCTGCTGATGACAGCGGAGCTGGACGGCGGGCTCGCCGCGTCGCTGCAGGCCGCCTCCGACCTCTTCGACGAGACGACGGCCGGCCGCATGCTGGCGTGCTTCGCCAATCTCCTGCGCGGGATGACGGACGACCCGGCGCGGCCCGTGGCGGAGCTGGACCTGCTGAGCGAGCCCGAGTGGCTGCAACTCGCCGCCTGGTCCGTGGCTTCGCCTATCGCCAATGGCGCCGACGGGCCCGATTGCCTGCACCGTTTGATCGCCGCCCAGGTGGAGCGCACACCGGATGCGCCCGCCCTGGCGCACGGCGGCCGGACGCTCGGCTACCGCGAGCTGTGGGACCGCGCGGGCCGGCTGGCGCGGCGGCTGCGCGCGTCGGGGGTTGGTCCCGAGGCGCGGGTCGGCGTTTGCGCGGAACGGACGCCCGGCATGGTCGCCGGGCTGCTCGCCGTGCTGCGGGCAGGGGGCGCCTACGTGCCGCTCGATCCGGCCTACCCAGCCGAGCGACGCGCCTTCATCCTCGAGGACTCGCGGGCCGCGGTGCTGCTGACGGACGCGGAGCTCGACGTGGGGACGTCCCAGGATGCCTCCCCCCTGCCGGACGACGCCTCGCCCGAGAACCTGGCCTATCTGATCTACACCTCGGGCTTGACCGGCCGCCCCAAGGGGGTCGCGATCGAGCACCACAGCGCCGTCGCCTTTGCGCGCTGGGCGCGGGAGGTCTTCGACGAGGAGGACTGGGCGGGCGTGCTGGCCTCGACCTCCGCCTCGTTCGACCTGTCGGTCTTCGAGCTGCTCGTGCCGCTGTGCTGGGGCGGCCGGGTGGTCCTGGCGCGGGACGCGCTGGAGCTCCAGGCCCTCCCGCGCGAGCTGGACGTGCGGCTGGTTAACACGGTCCCGTCGGCCATGGCCGAGCTGGTGCACGCCGGTGCGCTGCCGCCGTCGGTGCGGACGGTCAACCTCGCCGGCGAGCCGCTACGGCGGGAGCTGGTGCGCGCCCTGGCCGACGCCGGGGTGCGCCGCGTCCTCAACCTCTACGGTCCGTCGGAAGACACGACCTACTCGACCTTCGCGGTCCAGGACCCGGATGGAGAAGGGGAGCCGCCCATCGGCCGGCCGGTCGCCGGCACGCAGGCCTGGGTGCTGGACGTCGGGCTGCAACCCGTGCCGGTCGGGGTCGCCGGGGAGCTGTTCCTGGGCGGCGCGGGTCTGGCGCGGGGGTACCTCGGGCGGCCGGACCTCACCGCCGAGCGTTTCATCCCCGACCCCTTCGGCGGGCTGGGGGTCCGCCTCTATCGCACGGGGGACCGGGTGCGGCGGCGGCCGGACGGCGAGCTGGTTTTCCTGGGCCGTCTCGACCACCAGGTCAAGCTGCGCGGCTTTCGGATCGAATTGGGCGAGATCGAGGCGGCGCTGCTCTCCCTGCCGGGCGTGCGCGAGGCGGCGGTCCTGGTGCTCGGGGAAGGGGACCTGCGGCGTCTGGTCGCCTTCGTCGCCGGAGGCGAAGGGCTGCAGGAGAGGCTCGCGGCGCGTCTGCCCGCCTACATGGTGCCGGCGGCGTTCGTGAGCCTGCCGGCGCTCCCCCTGACGCCCAACGGCAAGGTGGATCGCAAGGCCCTGGCGCGGCTCGCCCCGGGAACCGAAGGCGCGTCAGGCCGCGCTCCGGAGACCCCCGAGGAGGTGCTGCTCGCCGAGGTCTGGACCGAAGTGCTGGGGCTGGAGCGGATCGGCGCCGCGGACAGCTTCTTCGCGCTCGGAGGCCATTCGCTGCTCGCCGCCCGGGTCCAGGCGCGGGTGCGGGAGCGTTGCGGGGCCGAGCTGCCGCTCGCGGCCTTCTTCCAGACGCCGGCGCTCGCCGGCCTGGCCCTCCAGCTCGCGCGGTCCGCGAAAACAGCCCTCCCCGCTCCCGTACCTCTGCCGCGGGACGGCCGTGCCTTTCCTCTCTCCTTCGCGCAGGAGCGGCTCTGGATCCTGGAGCGGCTCGATCCGGGCTCGGCCGTCTACCACATGGCCGGCGGCGCGCGGCTCGACGGGCCGCTCGACGTGGCCTCCTTGCGCCGGGCGGTGGCCGAGGTCGTCCGCCGTCACGAGGCGCTCCGCACGAGCTTTCCGGAAGAGGGAGGGGAACCCGTGCAGCGGATCGGCGGCTCGGCCGTGGAGCTGCCGCTGGTCTCCCTGACCGGTCTTCCGCAAGAGATCCGGGAGCGCCAGGCGGAGCGGCTGGCGGGCGAAGAGGCGCGGAAGCCGTTCGATCTGGCGGCCGGAACGCCGATGCGGTCGCTGCTCCTGCGGCTCGGGGAGGAGCGGCACCGGCTGCTGGTGACGATCCACCACATCGCCGCCGACGAGGCCTCTCTGGAGGTCTTGGTGGAAGACCTCGCGGCCCTCTATGAGAGAGAAGAGCTGCCCGCGCCGCCGCTGCAGTTCGCCGACTTCGCCGTCTGGCAGCGCGAACGCCCGCGGTGGGACGGGCTCGCCTGGTGGGAGGAGCGGCTGGCGGGGCTCGGACCGCTCGACCTCCCGACCGACCGGCCGCGTTCTGAGGCCCGCGGCCCGCGCGGCGGGCTGGAGACGATCGAGGCTCCGGCGGAGCTGACCGCGGGGCTCGCCGCGCTCGCCCGTCGCGAAGGGGCGACGCTGTTCCTGGTTCTCCTCACCGGGCTCCAGACGCTGCTCGGCCGTCTCGCCGGTACTGACGACGTCGCGGTCGGCTCGCCGGTCTCCCAACGCTCGTTCCGGGAGCTGGAACGGGTGGTGGGCCTCTTCGTCGACACCCTGGTCCTGCGCTCGGACCTGTCGGGCGATCCCCGGTTCCGCGAGCTGCTCGGCCGGGTGAGGGAGACCGCCGCCACGGCGCACGAGCATGCCGCCGTGCCGTTCGAGCGCATCGTCGACCGGCTGCGGCCGGAGCGGAGCCTCGGGCGCAACCCGCTGTTCGACGTGATGCTGGCGCTGCATCGTCCGCCGCGCCGGGTACAGGCCGGAGACCTCTTCCTCGAACCGCTCCAGGTCCCGATCGGAACGGCGCGGTTCGACCTGACGCTGTTCGCCCTGGAACGGGAGGAGGGGCTCTCCCTCACGCTGGAGTACGCCGCCGAGCTGTTCGACCGCGCGACGGCGGTTCGCCTTCTGGAGGGTCTGTCGGGCCTGCTCACCGCGGCCGTGGCAGACCCCGGCCTCCGCCTGTCGGAGCTGCCGGTGCTCGCGCTGGCCGGGCAGCGGCAGGTCTTGACCTTCCGGGCGGCGCCGCGCCGCTGGGAGGCGCCGCGCACGCCGGTTGAGCAGATGCTGGCGGGGATCTGGGAAGACCTTCTGGGCGTCGAGCGGCCAGGCCTCCACGACGACTTCTTCGCCCTCGGCGGCCATTCGCTGCTCGCGGTGCGGGTCGGGTCGCGGCTGTGGCGGGCGCTCGGGGTGGAGCTGCCGTTGAATGCCTTGTTCGAGGAGCGAACCCTCGCCGGGCTGGCGGCGTGGGTGGAGGCCGCACGCCGGGAGGCGCTCCAGGACGCGGAGCCGCTCGTCCCCGTGCCGCGGGAGGCCCCGGGCCTGCCGCTCTCCTTCGGCCAGGAGCGGCTCTGGTTCCTCGACCGGCTCGACCCCGGGAGCCCGGTCTACAACATGCCCACGGCGGTACGGCTCCGGGGGGATCTGGACCCCGAGGCTCTGCGCCGGGCGATCGAGGGGATCGCCGCCCGGCACGAGGTGCTGCGGACGGCGTTCCCGGCTCCGGCGGGGGAGCCCCTCCAGAGCGCGGCGCAGCGGCTGGCTCTCTTCCTCCCTTGGGTGGACCTGTCGGGGCTCGAGGATGAGGCGCGGGAGGCGGAGGCGCTCCGGCTGGCCGCGGTCGAGGCTCTGCGGTCGTTCGATCTGGAGGCGGGGCCGCCGTTGCGGGCAACCCTGCTGCGGCTTGGCGACGGCGAGCACGTCCTGCTGGTCACGGTCCACCACATCGCCTTCGACGGCTGGTCCATGGGGGTGTTCCTGCGCGAGCTGGCGGCGTTGTACGGCGGCGCGCCGGAGCTGCCCCTTTTGGCCGTGCAGTACGCGGACTTCGCGGCGTGGCAGCGGCGGCGGTTGGCGGGGGAGGCGCTGGAACGGCAGATCGCGTGGTGGCGGGAGCGGCTGGCGGGGGCTCCGCCGGTGCTCGCCCTGTCGCTCGACCGGCCGCGCCCGCCAGTGCAGACGTTCCGCGGCGGCACCCTGCGGACGGCCCTGGCGCCCGAGGCGGTCCGCGCGCTCGGCCGCCGCTTCGAGGCGACTCCCTTCATGACGCTCCTCGCCGTCTGGTCGGCGCTGCTGGCGCGCTATACGGGCGAAGTCGACCTCACCGTGGGAACGGCGGTCGCCGGCCGGGACCGGGTGGAGCTGGAGCCGCTGATCGGCTTGTTCGCCGAGAACCTGGTGCTGAGGATGGACCTCGCGGGCGATCCGGGTTTCCCTGAAATCCTGGCCCGGGCGCGCGAGGCCGTGCTCTCCGCCTGGGCGCACCGGGAGGTGCCGTTCGAGCGGCTGGTGCGCGAGGTGCGGCCGGAGCGCGACCTGAGCCATACGCCGTTCTACCAAGCGGTGCTCACGCTCGACGCCTCGGACCGCCCGCCTCTGGAGCTGCCCGGGCTCCGTCTGGAATTCTTGCCGGTCGAGAGCGGGACGGCCAAGTTCGACCTCGCGCTCTACCTGGAGGACCGGCGGGGCGGCGTGACGGGGCTGCTGGAGTTCAACCGCGACCTTTTCGACCGTTCTACGGTGGAGCGCCTGCTGGCGGCGTTCGAGAGGTTGGTGGAGGCGGTGCCGCTAGACCCGGAACGGCGGCTGTCGGAGCTGCCGGTGCTGTCGGAAACCGAACGTTGCCAGCTCGAATCTGGTGTAGGGGAGGGGTTTACCCCCTCCCGGGCGGGGACAAGCCCCGCCCCTACATTGCAGAGTCGATGGACTGACCTGCAGGCTCCAGCGGTCTCCGGTGGCGGCAGGACGCTCTCCTCTGACGAGCTAGAACGGCAGGCGGGACGCCTGGCCGGGCGGCTGCGGGATCTGGGCGTGGGACCGGAGGTCCGGGTGGCGGTCTTCCTGGACCGCTCGCCCGGGCTGATCGTGGCCTTGCTGGGGATCTGGAAGGCGGGGGGCGTCTACGTGCCGCTCGATCCGGCCCATCCGGAAGAGCGGCTGGCCTGGATGGTCGCGGACTCCCAGGCCGCCGTGGTGCTGGCGTCGCGGACGGGACCTGTACCGCCGCCCACTACGGCTGTGTTGTTCCTCGAAGATCTGCCGGAGGGCGAGGTCCCGGCGGTCCCGCTCCTTCCAGAGAGCGCGGCCTACCTTATCTATACGTCGGGCTCCACCGGCCTCCCCAAGGGGGTCGTGGTGCCGCATGGAGCGCTCGCGGCCTACTCCGCGGCCGTGGCCGGGCTCTACGGCATCGGGCCGGGCGACCGTGTGATCCAGAGCGCCTCGATCGGCTTCGACCTGAGCCTGGACGAGATCGTGCCGTGTCTCGCTGGCGGGGCGGAGCTGGTGCTGCGCGACGACGCCATGCTCGCCTCGCCGGCTCTATTCCTCCAGGGGTGCCGCGAGCGGGGAATCACGGTGGTGAGCCTGCCTACCGCGTTCTGGCACGAGATCGCGGCGCGCCTGGAGGTGGAGGAGCTGGCGCTGCCGCCGACCCTGCGTCTGGTGATCCTGGGCGGCGAGCGGCTCCTGCCCGAGCGGCTGGCGGCCTGGCGGCTGCGGTTCCCGGACGGCCCGCGTCTGCTCAACACGTACGGACCGACCGAGGCGACCATCATGGTCACCGCAGTGGAGCTGACCACCGCGACGGCGCCCCTCGGCCGGCCGCTGCCCGGCGTCGGGATCTGGCTGCTGGGCCGCTGGGGGGAGCTGGTGCCGCCCGGCGTGGCGGGGGAGGTCTGCGTCGGCGGCGGCTTCCTGGCCCGCGGCTACCTCGGCCGGCCGGACAGGACCGCCGAGCGCTTCGTGCCGCATCCGTTTCCGCCCGAGCCCGGCGCCCGCCTGTACCGGACGGGCGACCTCGCCCGGCTGCTGCCGGATGGCAACCTGGAGTTCGTAGGCCGCACCGACGAGCAGGTCAAGGTGCGCGGCTACCGCGTCGAGCCGGGGGAGGTGGAGGCGGTCCTGGCGCGGCACCCCGAGGTCGCGGCGGCGGCGGTAATCCCATGGGAGGAAGAACCGGGGAAGAAGCGATTGGTGGGATATGTGGTGCCGCGGAGCGCGCCACCGCCCGACCTGTCGGAGGTGAGGGCCTTTCTTGCGGCTCAGCTCCCCGAGCCGTTGGTGCCCTCCGAGCTGGTCTTCCTGGAGGCGCTGCCTCTCACGCCGCATGGCAAGGTGGACCGGCGGGCGCTTCCCGCCCCCACCGGGCGCGGGGTCACGACGGAGCATGTAGCCCCCCGCGACGAGATGGAGCGGGAGATCGCCGCGATCTGGCGCGAGGCCCTGGGCGTCGAGCGGGTAGGCATCCACGACAACTTCTTCGACCTCGGCGGGCACTCGCTGCTCCTCGCCCGGGTCCACCTCCTGTTGGGCGAGCGGCTCGGCCGGGAGGTTCCGGTGGTGGATCTGTTCCGCCACCCGACAGTCGCCTCGCTCGCCCAACGGCTCTCTCCCCAGGCGCCCTCGGCGCCTCTGCCAGTCGAACGGGTGCGGGAGCGCGCCGAGCGGAGCCGCGCGGCGACCCGGCAGGGGCGGTTTCTGGAAGCGCGCAAGAGGCTGGCCGTCCCGCCTGCCCTACCCCGGCCTGCCGCACCTTGGGACGCCGCGGCCGAGGCGGCCCATACGCGGCTGTCGCGGGCGAGCGCGTCCTGGCTGCGGTTCGCCGCCGCATACCCGGAGAGCCTGGAGCGCGACAGCTTCGCGGCCCTGGCGGACCACGCGGCCGGCAGCCCCTACCCTCTCCAGCCCTGGCCCGCCCTAGTGGACCGTGCCCGCGTCGCCGGGATGGAGCGCGTCAGCGTCGGGCTGGTGCGGCTGGTCAAGAGCCTCCCGCGCCGCGTCTTCGGCGACGATCCCGAGCGCCTGCGGGACTTCTACGACCTCGCCAGCTCCGACATCGCCCGTTCCATGGTGGAGGAGCCGAACGGCCTCCAAGGCGCCGTAGGCCGGGGCGACTTCCTCGACTCGAGGTCCGGCTTCCAGTGTCTGGAGCTCAACCTGGTGAGCGACCTCGGCGGCTGGCAAGCGCCGCTCTGGGCGGAGGGCTACCCGCGCGTCCCGGTTTTTGCCCGGTTCCTGCGCGAGGAAGGGCTCCGGGCCGTCTGCCGCGACACGGTGTCGCTGCTCTTCGCCCATGCGGTGGCCGAGGCGCGGGAGCTCGGGAAGTCCGATGGCGAGATCCATGTTGCCCTAGTAATGCCGGAAGGGGCCGGGGCCGTGGCGCAATCCCTGGAACCCTGGCTCTCCGCCCGCTACGCCGAGGCCCTCCGCCGCGAGGCGCCGGGCGCGGCTGGCTCGCTGGTCCTCTCTTCCTACACCGGTCTCAAGGAGCGCGGTGGACGCCTGTGGGCCGGCGAACGGCGGGTCCACGCCGCGGTCGAGGTCCATCACGAGGGCACGGCCGCCCAGGCGTTCCGCTGCTTCAAGGCAGGGACCTTGAAGCTGTTCAACGCGCCGGTGCGGGCGGTGCTGACCGACAAGCGAAACCTGGCGCTGCTCTCCGAGCTGGCCGACCGGGGAGAGGTCCTGGAGCCCGCCGAGCGCGAGCTGGTGACGCGGCACGTGCCCTGGACGCGCCGCCTCGCTGCCGCCGAGGTCTCCTGGCGCGGCGGCACGGCGTGGCTCCCCGAGCTGGCGGTGGCGGCGCGGCGGGAGCTGGTGATCAAGCGCGCCCGCGCCGGCCAGGGCTCGGCGGTCCACCTGGGCATCGCGACGCCGGAGCCGGAGTGGCGGGAGCGGGTGGCGCGGGCTCTCACGGAGGGGGACTGGATCGTCCAGGAGCGGGTCGAGCCGCTGCCCTTCATCCACCAGCGCATCCACCAGCGCGGCGAGCGGGGGGCCGGCCCTCACGACGTGGTCTGGGGGCTGTTCGTTTTCGGCGACCGCTACGGCGGAGGCTTCCTGAGCCTCGCGCCCCGCGAGGACGCCGGTGTGGTCAACCTGACACGGGGAGCGAGCGCGGGGGTGATCTTCGAGGTTTTGGATGAGTGAAGCACCCGAGAGCGGAGCCGCGGGGATCGCGATCGTCGGCATGGCGGGGCGGTTTCCCGGCGCCGCCGACATCGAGCGGTTCTGGGAGAACCTGAAGGCCGGCGTCGAGTCGGTCACCTTCTTCAGCCGCGAGGAGCTGGCGGCGGCGGGCGTCGAGCCCCGGCTGCTGGACGATCCGGACTACGTACCGGCCCGCGCGGTCCTCGAAAGCCCCGACCATTTCGACGCGCCGCTCTTCGGCTTCAGCCCGCGCGAGGCCGAGGTGCTCGACCCGCAGCACCGGCTGCTGCTGGAGTGCGCCTGGGAAGCCCTGGAATGCGCCGGCTACGACCCGCGGCGCTACGACGGCCTGATCGGCGTCTACGCCGGGGCCGGCCCCAACGCCTACCTGCTGTTCCACCTGATCCACAACCGCGACGTGCTCGGCGCCGTCGGCCAGTTCCAGGCAATGCTCGGCAACGGCGGCGACTTCCTGGCGACGCGGCTCTCCTACAAGCTGGGCCTGCGAGGCCCGAGCCTGACCGTGCAGACCGCCTGCTCGACCTCGCTGGTCGCCGTGCATCTGGCGGCCCAGAGCCTGTTGAACGGCGAGTGCGACATGGCTCTGGCCGGCGGCGTCCGCGTCTCGGTGCCGCAACGCGCGGGCTACCTCTTCCAGCCCGACGGCATCCTCTCGCCCGACGGCCATTGCCGGCCGTTCGATGAAGACGCCCGCGGCGCGATCGACGGCGACGGCGCGAGCCTGGTCGTGCTCAAGCGGCTGGACGACGCACTGGCCGACGGCGACCGCATCCACGCGGTGATCCTCGGCACGGCGATCAACAACGACGGCTCCGGCAAGGTCGGCTACACCGCGCCGGGCGTCGACGGCCAGGCCGGCGCGGTCGCCATGGCCCAGGCGCTCGCCGCGGTCCATCCCGAGACGGTCGGTCTGATCGAGGGGCACGGCACCGGGACGCCGCTGGGCGATCCGGTCGAGCTCGCCGCCCTGCGCCAGGTCTTCGAGGCCGCGACCGCGCGCCGGCGCTTCTGCGCCCTGGGCTCGGTCAAGAGCAACGTCGGGCACCTGGACGCGGCGGCCGGGGTGACCTCGCTGATCAAGGCGGCGCTGGCGCTGGAGCGCGAGTTGATCCCGCCGACGCTCCATTTCCGGCGTCCGAACCCTCGGCTGGGCCTCGACGACAGCCCGTTCTTCGTCAACGCCGAGCCGCTCCCCTGGCCCTCCGGACCGGAGCCGCGCCGCGCCGGCGTCAGCTCCTTCGGCATGGGCGGGACCAATGCCCACGTGGTGCTGGAGGAGGCGCCGCCGGTCCCGGCGGGCGACCCGTCCTCCCACCCGGCGCAGATCCTCGTCCTCTCCGCCGCCACCGCGCCCGCCCTGGAGGAGATGACCGATCGTCTGGCGACGTGGCTGGAGCGCCATCCGGACCTCGACCTTGCCGACGTGGCGTTCACGCTCCAGGTGGGGCGGCAGGTCCTGACGCACCGGCGGGCGCTGGTCTGTCGCGACGTGGACGAAGCCCGCGAGGCGTTGAGGTCGCGCCGGGTGCTGTCGCGCGTCCAGGAGCCCGAGAGCCGGCCGGTGGCGTTCCTCTCCGAAGAAGAAAACGAAGCCGCCCAGACGTGGAGGGAGTGGGGGATCGTGCCGGACGTGGTCGTGGGTGAGGAGGCGCTGGACCTTGCCGAGGTACTGGAGAGGCCCGGCGCGGTGCTCGTGGACCTGGGGACGGGCGCGCTCGCGGAGAGCGTGCGGCGTCATTCCCGGTTTGGACCCGGGCATGTGGTGGTTTCGAGCGAGGACATGCTCCAGGCTCTGGCCGAGCTTTGGCTGGCCGGGGTCGAGGTGGACTGGCTGGGCTTCCATGCCGGCGAGCGGCGGCTGCGGGTGGCGTTGCCGGCGTATCCGTTCGAGCGGCGGCGGTACTGGATCGAGAGCCCTCACCCCCTGGCCCCCTCTCCCGCCTCCCCTCATCCCCTCCCCGGGAGAGGGGGAAATGGGGAAGACGGTCAGATGGAGGTGGTGGGCGGTGGCGCCCCTCTCCCGGGGAGGGCGGGTGGGGGGGCGGGAGAGGGGACGGGGGTGAGGGCCGCCGCGCCGCGGCCGCCCCTGTCTACGCCTTTTATTGAGCCCCGCACCGACCTGGAACGCCGCCTCGCCTCCTTTTTCCAGGATCTCCTCGGCATCAATCCGGTCGGCGCCTTCGACAGCTTCTTCGAGATCGGCGGCCATTCGCTGCTCGGGCTCCAGCTCATCTCCCGGATGCGGAGCGAGCTCGGGGCCGAGGTGCCGCTGGAGGCGCTGTTTCAGGCCGCGACCGTGGCCGACCTCGCCGAGCTGGTGGGGCTGATCGAGGCCGAGAAAGCTGTTGTCTCCGGCATTCCCCACGTCTCTCGTGATCGCGACCTGCCACTCTCCTTCGCTCAGGAGCGGCTCTGGTTCCTCGACCGGCTCGACCCTGGAACCCCCGCCTTCAACCTCAATCAGGCGGTCCGCCTCACCGGCGCTCTGGACGTCTCCGCGCTCGCCGCCACCTTGCGGGAGGTTGTGCGCCGGCACGAATCGCTGCGCACCGCCTTTCACGACCTCCAGGGACGGCCCGTGCAGCGCGTCCTGCCCGCCGTGGACGTTCCGCTCCCGGTCGTGGATCTCTCCAGTCTTCCTGAGGAGATTGCAGAGACCGAGGCCGGGCGGCTGGCGACGCGGGCGGGAGACCGGCGGTTCGACCTGGCGCGTCCGCCGCTGCTCGCCGCCGAGCTGTACCGCCTGGCGCCGGACCGGCACGCGGTCGCGCTGGTCCTGCACCACATCGTCGGCGACGGCTGGTCCATCGCGGTCTTTCTGGCCGAGCTGGCCCAGACCTACCGCGCCCTGGTGGCTGGCGAGCCCTCGCCGCTGCCGGATCTGGAGGTCCAATACCCGGACTTCGCGAGCTGGCAGCGCTCGCGGCTGGGCGAGGCGGAGATCGGGCGCCAGCTCGCCGAGTGGCGCGCCCAACTCGCGCCGCCGCTGCCGATTCTCGATCTGCCGACCGACCGGCCGCGGCCGGCGGTCCAGACCTTCCGCGGCGCCGGCGAGCTGCTGACGCTGCCGCCGGATCTGGCCGAATCGCTGCGCGCCCTCGGCCGCGCCCAGGGCGCGACCCCGTTCATGGCGCTGCTGTCGGCCTTCTCCATGGTCCTCTCCCGCTGGAGCGGCCAGGAGGACCTCATCGTCGGCTCGCCCATCGCCGGCCGCGACCGCCGGGAGCTGGAGCCGCTGATCGGCATCTTCCTCAACAAGCAGCCGCAGCGGGTCGCCCAGTCCCGCGGCCCCGGGTTCCGCGCGGTGCTGGGCCGGGT
>JBKKAU010000365.1:0-31409 GCA_046714475.1 Thermoanaerobaculia bacterium | reverse complement strand
GGACAACCCCGCCACCTTCGAGAACCTGGGCGTCGCCGAGCTGCGACGGCAGCGGCCCGCAGCGGCGCGCGACCGGCTGCGGCGGGCGCTGGCGCTCAACGCCAACCTGCCCATCTCCTGGAACACCCTGGGCGTCGCGCTCTACCAGCTCGGCGACCGCCCGGCGGCGCTCGACGCCTGGGAGCGGGCGGCGGCGCTCGATCCCAGGCAGTACGACGCCCTCTACAACCTGGGGCTGGTGGCGGCCGAGGCCGGCCGCCGCGACCAGGCGAGCCAGGCGCTACGGCGCTTCATCGCGACCGCCCCGCCGGCGCGGTTCGGGGCGGATATCCAGAAGGCGCAGGGTGTTTTGCGGAGCCTGGGGGGATGAGAAAGAGCCCTCCACCTGACCTCCCCCTCTCCCTGCCGCCCCCCTCCCAGGGGGGGAGGCACCTCCTCCCTCTCTTGCTGGTGGGGGTGCTGGTCCTGGCCGGGTGTGGCAAGGGGCAAGATGGCGAGGTCTTCCGCGACGCGCCGGTCATCCTGATCTCGATCGACACGCTGCGCTCGGACCGGCTGCCGATGTATGGCTATCAGAAGGTGGAGACGCCGGCCCTGGACCGCTTCCGGGCCGACTCCGTGCTCTGCGAGAGCGCGTTCAGCCATTACCCGATGACGCTGCCGTCGCACGTCTCGATCCTCTCCGGCCAGCTGCCGCCCGCGCACGGGGTGCGCGACAACATCGGCTACGCCTTCGAGGCGGGAAAGCACCCCTACCTGCCGCGGCTCTTCAAGGAAGCGGGCTACGACACCGGCGCCGCCGTCTCCAGCTACGTGCTGCGCGGCTCGACCGGGCTCGCCGAAGGCTTCGACTTCTATGAGGACAGCCTCAAGGCCGGGCAGGACCAGACCATGGACGCCGTGCAGCGCCCCGGCGGCGAGACCGCGAGGCTGGCGCTCGACTGGGTGCGCGGGCGCGGGGACCGGCCCTTCTTCCTCTTCTTCCACCTCTACGAGCCGCACTTCCCCTACACGCCGCCCGCGCCTTTCGCGGCGCGCTACGCCGACCGCTACGACGGCGAGGTCGCGGCCTCCGACAAGATCGTCGGCGACTTCCTGGAGGAGCTGCGCCGGCTCGGCCTCTACGACAAGGCGGTGATCGTGCTGCTCTCCGACCATGGCGAGGGGCTCGGCGATCACGGCGAGTACCAGCACTCGATCTTCCTCTACCGCGAGGTGATGCAGGTGCCGCTGCTGGTCAAGCTCCCCGGCTCCCGCCACGGCGGCGGCACGGTGCGCGGCCTCACCCAGCTCGCCGACGTCTTCCCGACCGTGGCGGCGCTCGCCGGGCTGCCGGCGCCCGAGGGGCTGCCCGGGACCTCGATCCTGTCGCTGCTCGGCGCCGAGACGCCGCCCGACCGCGAGGTCTACGCCGAGACCTGGTACCCGCGCCTCCACTTCGGCTGGAGCGAGCTGTCGTCGCTGGTGCGCGGCCCGCACCAGTACATCGAGGCGCCGGAGCCGGAGCTCTACGACCTGAAGACCGACCCGCGGCAGACGCGCAACATCCTGGCCGGGAACCGGCGGGTCTTCGCCGACCTGCGCCGGCGGACCGCCACCTATCACAAGCCGCTCGAGCCGCCGGGCCAGGTCGACCAGGAGTCCCGTGAAAAGCTGGCCTCGCTGGGCTATCTCGGCGGCGGCGTGCTCGCCGAGGGGCCGCTGCCCGACCCCAAGGGGAAACGCCCGCTGATGCGAAAGGTGGAGGACGCCAGCGCCCTGACGCATACCGGCGACGACGAAGGCGCCGCGCGCCTCCTCCGCGAAGCCCTCGCCGAGGACCCGCGGATGGTCGACGTCTGGGGCCAGCTCGCCGCTTCGCTGCGCCGGCTCGGCCGCCGGGACGAGGCGGTCGAGGCCTTCGAGGAGGCGCTGGAGCTCTCCAACGGCTCGCCGCAGCTCGCCCTGGTCACCGCCATGACGCTGTTCGAGTCCAACCGGTTCGACGAAGCCGAGCGGCACGCCGAGCTGGCGGTGGCGAGCGATCCCAGGAAGGCTTACGAGCTGCTGGTCCGGATCGCGCTCGCCCGGCCCGACCTCCAGCGCGCCTACAACCTCTTCCAGCGGTCGGCCGCCGCCGGCGCCGCCAGCGAGGAGATGCGGCGCCAGGTGGCGCTGCTGCTCGCCCGGGAAGGACGGGCCGGTGAGGCGATCGGGCTGCTCGAACCGGTTGCCGCCTCCGACGCCGACGCCGACGCCCAGACGCTCACCGCCCTCGGGCTGGCCTACGTCGAGGCGGGAAGCCGGCCGGAGGCGCTGGCCGTCTTCCAGCGCGCCATCGACAAGGCCCCGGCCGACCCGGCCACCGCCCGGGCGCACCAGGAGCTCGGCAGCCTGTTCCTCGGCATGGACCGCCTCGAGGAGGCGCGCATCCACCTGCGCCGCGCCCTGGAGCTGAACGACCAGCTCGCCAGCTCCTGGAACACGCTCGGAGTCGCCCTCTACCGTCTGGAGGGACCCGCCGCCGCCCTGGAGGCCTGGCAGCGCGCCGTGGCCCTCGACGGCAAGCAGTATGACGCCCTGTTCAACATCGGCCTGGTGGCGGCGAGCGCCGGCCGGCCCCAGGAGGCGCGCCAGGCCCTGCGGCAGTTCGTGGCGACCGCGCCGCCGCAACGCTTCGCGGCCGACCTCCAGAAGGCACGTTCGATCCTCAGGGAGCTCGGCGGATGAAGAGAAGCCTTGGCCGCTGTCTTCTCGTCCTCGTCCTCTTCATCGCGGGCTGCCGCGGCGGCGACCGGGTCGCCCCCGGCGACTTCAAGGGCGCGCCGATCATCGTCATCTCGATCGACACGCTGCGCTCCGACCGGCTGCCGGCCTACGGCTACGACAAGGTCGAAACCCCGGCGATCGACGCCCTGCGCGCCGACTCGATCCTCTACGAGCGCGCCTACAGCCACACGCCGCTCACCCTGCCGGCGCACGTCTCGATGCTGACCGGCCTCCTGCCGAGCCGGCACGGCATCCGCGACAATGTCGGCTACCGCTTCTACAGCGACAAGGTCCCCTTCCTGCCACGCGCCTTGAAGAAGGCGGGATACCAGACCGGCGCCGCGGTCTCGGCCTTCGTGCTGCGCGCCGAGACCGGCCTCGCCGAGGGCTTCGACTTCTATGAGGCCGACATCGACGTGCGTCCGACCGAGTCTCTCGGCAGCAGCCAGCGGCCGGGGGACGAGACGCTGCGCGTCGCCAAGGACTGGCTGGCGAAGACCGCCTCGGGACCGTTCTTCCTCCTCTTCCACATCTACGAGCCGCATACCCCCTACACGCCGCCGGAGCCGTTCGCCTCCCGTTATTCCGACCGCTATGACGGCGAGATCGCGGCGGCGGACGCGGTCGTCGGCAACCTGGTCGCCGAGCTCCGGCGCCTCGGGGTCTACGACAAGGCGATCGTCGTCCTGCTGTCGGACCACGGCGAGGGGCTGGGCGACCACGGCGAGCAGGAGCACGGCGTGCTGCTCTACCGCGAGGCGATCCAGGTGCCGCTGATGCTCAAGCTCCCCGGCGGACGGCGCGGCGGCACCAGCGTCGCGGCGCCGGTGCAGCAAGTCGACCTCTTCCCCACCCTGGCCTCGCTGGTCGGAGCCGAGATTCCCGAAGAAGGTCAGGGCGCGTCGCTGATGGACTTGGAGACCGGAGACACCGCGAAACCCCGGCGGATCTACTCCGAGACCTGGTACCCGCGGCTCCACATGGGCTGGAGCGAGCTGACCTCGCTGGTCGAGGACCGGTTCCACTACATCGAGGGACCCGACCCCGAGCTGTACGACGTGGCGGCCGACCCGGCGGAGAAGCAGAACCGGTTGCGCGAGGAGCGCCGCGCCTTTGCCATGCTGCGCCAGGGGATCCAGGCCTTCCAGCGGCCCCTCGCCGCCCCCTCCGAGGTGGACGCCGAGACCGCCGCCCGGCTCGCCGCCCTCGGCTACCTGGGCTCGCCGGCCGCCGCCACCGAGGGGCCGCTGCCCGATCCCAAGAGCCGGATCCACACCCTCGCGGAGTTCGGGCAGGCGATCCATTTCGTCTCGCGCCAGGAGTTCGCCAAGGCGCTGCCGCTGCTGGAGGGCGTGGTGGCGGCGAACCCGCGCATGGTGGACGGCTGGGAGAACCTGGGGCTGACCCTCCACCGGCTCGGCCGCTTCGAGGAGGCGCGCCGCGCCTACGAGGAGGCGATGGAGATCTCGGGCGGAGTCGGCCACGTCGCGCTGTCGCTCGGCTCGCTGCTGCTCGACATGAACCGGCTCGACGAGGCCGAGAAGCACGCCGAGCTGGGCCTCGAGACCGGCCCGGCGCTCGCCCACAGCCTGCTGTCGCGCGTCGCGCTCGCCCGCGGCGATACCGCGAAGGCCGAGAAGGAGGCGCGGGCGGCGCTCGCGGCGCGCGGCTCCCGCATCGGGCCGCTGATCGCCATGGCGCAGGTATTCAAGGAGCAGGACAAGCTCGAAGAGGCCTTGAAGCTGACCGACGACGCCGAGCGCGACCTGTCGCAAATGGCCGGGGAGCAGAAGTTCACCGGCCTCTTCCTGCTGCGCGGCGACCTGCTGGCGCGGCTCGGCCGCGGCGAGGAGGCCGAGCAGGCCTTCCTGCGCGAGATCCGCGACTTCCCCGGCAGCCCCACTGGCTACTCGCGGCTCGCCGTGCTCTACGCCGCCTCCGGCCGGCCGCAGGACGCGGTGGCGACGATCCGGCGCATGGTCGAATACGAGAACTCGCCGGGCGCTTTCGCCGAGGCCGTGCGGACCCTGCGCACCCTGGGCGACCCCGCGGGGGCGGCGGCCCTGCTGCGGCACGCTCTCACCGTCCATCCGCGGAGCCAGGAGCTGCGCTCGCTCGCCGCCGGCTAGCCCCCGGGAACACGCCCCCGGCGCCGCGTTGTTGAAGCTCATATCTTCGAACCCTGGGAGTCCGTCTCATGAAGAAGCCCGTCGCCTGCCTTCTCCTCGCCGCCCTGGCGCTCTCCGCCCCCTCCCTCCGGGGGCAGGAGGCCCAGGCCCCGCCGCCGGCCGCCGCTCCGAAAGCGCCTCCCACGGCTGCTGAAACCGGGATGCAGGAGGCCATCCAGACGTTCGGGGCCGGCGACCTGCCCGGCGCCCTGCAGCGGCTGGAGGCGTTGCGCCAGGACCCGGCGACGGCGACGCCGCCGGTGCTCGCCCTGCTCGGCGCGCTCTATCTGGAGGCCGGCCGGGCCCAGGACTCTCTGGCGGTGCTGGAGCCACTCACCGCGGCGGCCGAGGCCGACCCGGCGGCGCTCTACAACGCTGGCCGCGCGGCGCTGGCCCTTCAACAGAAGGACAATGCGCGCGGCTTCTTCGAGCGTTCGCTGGCGCGCCAGTCCGCCTCCCCCGCCGCCCGCGAGCTCGGGCTGATGCTGGCGCGCGAGGGCCGCGCCGTCGAGGCCTACAAGATGCTGCGCCCCTGGTCGATCCGCAACCCGGGCGACACCGAGGCGCTGGTGACGGCGACCGCCTTCGCCCTGCGGCTGGAGCGCACCGCCGAGGCCGAGGAGATGCTCGCCGCCCTGCCCCAGGAAGACCCGGCGGTCCGGCTGCTGCGCGGCGAGCTGCTGGTCCAGAAAGGGGACGGGCGGGGCGCCCTGGAAGCCCTGAAGCCGCTCCAGGCCAACCATCCGCCGGGCATGGACCTGGAGCTGCGCCGGGCCACGGCCGAGGCGCACCTCCTGGCCGGCGAGCCGGCGGCGGCGGTCGAGCTGCTGCGCGGCAAGGCCGCGGGCAACCCGTCGCTCGCCCTGCTGCTCGGCCGCGCCCAGCGCCAGGCCGGGGACGTCCCGGGAGCGACCGCGACGCTCAAGCCGTTCGCCGACCGGCTGCCGGCCGACGTCAAGGGGCTTGGAGACCCGCGGCCCGCGGCCGGCATCGCCACCGAGTACGGCCGTCTGCTGCTAGCGGGCGGCGACAGTGCGGGCGGCATCGCCATGCTCCGCAAGGCCACCCTCCTCTATCCCAACGGCCAGCCCGGCTGGGAGGCTCTCGCCGAGGGGCTCGCCGCCGCCGGCCAGACGGATGAGGCCGGGCGCGCCAGGACGAAGGCGCAGGAGCTCGCCGCCGCCCGCGCCTCCACCGTCAGGCCGGAGCCGCCCGCGGTCGCGACTCCCGATTCGGGCACGGCGCCCGCCAGACCTCAGAGCCAGGCCTGGCTCGCGGCCCAGCGGCTGATGGACGAAGGCAAGCCGGAGGAGGCGTTGAAAGCCGCGCGCCAGGGGATCATCGCCGAGCCCCAGGACTTCGGCTGGCGCTCGGCCGAGGTGCGGTCGCTGCTGATGCTCAAGCGCTCGCAGGACGCCTTGAAGTCGGCCGAGACCACCGTCAAGGCCCTGCCCGGCAACCCCGACGCCGTGTATCAGCGGGGCGTGGTCAAGATGACCCTCAAGGACCTCGCCGGCGCCGAGCGCGACCTGCGCCGGGCGATGGAGCTCTCGCCCAGCCATACGGCGGCGATGAACGACCTGGCGGTGCTGTTGATGGCGCAGGGCAAGAAGGACGAGCCCCGGCAGCTGCTCCAGCGGGTGCTGCAAATCAACCCCAAGGACCCGATGGCCACCGAGAACCTCCAGCGGCTCGAGAAGGGTGCGCCCTGACCGCATGAGGAGACGGCGCGCCGCTCTCGCGCTCTCCCTGCTGGGGTTCGCGCTGGCGTCCTCCGCCGAGGAGACCGGGGAGTACCTGCGGCGCGTCCGGGAAGAGGGCCGCGCCCTCGCCTCCCGCAGGAGCTGGACCGTGGCGGACGTCCAACGGCTCCTCGCGCTCCAGCTCGTCGACCCGGAGCGTTTCGTCTCCGACGCCGCCTTCCGCGGCCGCATCCTCTCCCTGCTGCCCGACGCCCTGGACCCGGCAGTCCCGCCCGCCCTCCGGGACGGCCTGCTGGACGAGCTCAACCAGGTCCGCGGCATCGACTTCCAGGCCTCCGAGGCCATCGAGAGCGCCTGGGGAGCGGTGCCGCGCCGCAGCGCCGGGCGGAAGCTGGAGACACCGCGGACCCTGCGTTTCGCGGACGACGTCGAGAGCCCGCTCGCGGCCTCGGTCTACTCGCTCCCCTCCTTCTTCTTCGACGCCGCGGCGGCCGAGCCGTTCCTGGCGGCGGTCCGCGCCGCCGCCCCCCGGCGCGCCCTGATCGTCCTCACCGACCGGCCGCTCCGCGACC
The DNA here is from genome assembly GCA_046714475.1 of Thermoanaerobaculia bacterium. Lineage (GTDB taxonomy): Bacteria > Acidobacteriota > Thermoanaerobaculia > Multivoradales > UBA5704 > DASPJI01. Next base: position 24,218 of record JBKKAU010000365.1, on the reverse strand, counting down.
GTCTGGAGGAGCGAGCCCGCGCGCTGGGCATCCAGCTCCTCGACACCCACGGCCGGCCCTACTCCCCCTGGCCGCGCGACCCGTTCAGCCTGGTCCGGGGGCCGGAGGGAAACGTCCTGGTGCTGTCGCGCCCCAACGCCCAGCCCGGCCGCGAGGAGGACCTCCACCTCGGCGCCGAGTTGGTGCAGAACCTCCCGGACGAGACCGACCGCGCCTGGAAGGGAGTGCATTGGGCCGAAGCGCCGGTGCCGTTCCACAACGGCCAGGTCCTGCTCACCCGTCAGGCCGCCTGGATCACCCTCCACGCCCTGGAGCCGCGCGCCCTGGCGCTCCTCGGCCTGGACCGGGTGCCGGTCGAAAGCTTCGCGACTCAGGAAAGGATCGACCGCTACGTCGGCGCGGCCCGCAAGGCATCCAAAGAATTGGAGAGCCTCTACGGCCGCCCCGTCCGCTTCGTCCATCCGCTGCCCGGCGAGCCCGCCCTGATGCGGCGGCTCGGAGGCGGCGCCGGCTACGACCTGGATTCGGTCCTCACCCTGCTGCCGAAGACCGCCCTGGTCGCCGACCTCTCGGCGGGGCGCGCGCTGCTCGCCCGTCTCGAAAAGGCCGATTGGGGATCACTCCAGCAAGGCTACGGCCTGACGCCGGAGAACCTCGCCGGCCGTCTGGGAGCCGCGCAGCGGACGCCCGAGGCCGAGGCGCTCGACGGCTTTCTCGACCTCATGGCGGAGCATCTGAAGAAGGAAGGGATGGCGGTGCGCCGGCTGCCGCTCCTCACCGTCCCGGTCTCTCTCCTCAAGGACCGTGAAGGGCTCACCCACCGGGAATTCCTGATCACCTGGAACAACGTCGTGGTCGAGTCCCCCGGAGGCCGGCCGCGGGCCGAAGGGTTCTCTTCCCTGCTCCCCGCCGGCGACCGCGAGGCCCGCGAGGTCTTCACCGCCGCCGGCAGCCGTCTCGACCTGTTCCCGCCGCTGGTCCGTAGCGTCATCCTGAACGGCGGCTACCGTTGCGCGTCCAACCACGTGCGGGCGGCGGAGTAAACCCCTCCCGATCCCATGGAAGCCCTGTCTGCCGGACAGAGCGTCTGTCCGGCTCGTGGAGCCCGTCCGAAGTCAGTAGCCGCCAACCAAGGCCGGTAGACGCCCGGCGAGACAGGAATACGCCCGGCGAGCCGTGAAGAAGCCCGGTCAACGCAGGAAATACGCCCGGCGAACCTCGTAGACGCTGGAATCGTCGCGCAGACGCCAGGCGAGTCTCGTACACGCTCCACGAGCCTTGAACTGGCTCCGCCAGACTTGATCTGTCTCCTCCAGAGTCATTTCAGGATATTCCTGCTCCGAACAGGAGCAAGCACGGTTGTTCCAGAGTCTGTACGGTTGAAATAGCTCCTCCACGGTTCATCTGGCTTCTGCGAGGTTCGCCGGGTCTCCGCAAGGGTTGATTGGCTCCAGTTCGCCTATCCCCCTGTGCAGCGGATGGCATACAGTGCCTCGGCACATGCCGCAAAGAATCGAAAAGTTCGTCGAGTCCATGAATGTGCGGCCGGACGATCGCCTGCTGGAGATTGGCTGCGGTCATGGCGTGGCGGCAACGCTCGTATGCCGGAAGCTTCGCCGTGGCCGGTATGTTGCGGTAGATCGTTCGAGCAAGATGATCGCGGCTGCGATGAAGAGGAACGAAGGCTACGTAAGCGCCGGAGTCGCCAAGTTCGTCGTATCAGATCTCGAGTCGCTCGACCTCGGAGAAGAGAGGTTCGACAAGGTGTTCGCCATGCGAGTTCGCATCTTCCATGATGAGCCGGAACGGGCTCGCGAGCTCGTCGGGAAATGGTTGGCGACGAAGGGGAAGATCTTTGTCGAGTACGACGAGCCTGAATAAGCTCCCGAGCCCTATGAACAATGTGTTTGGGCCAGGCAATGTGCGGCCGCGAAGGCATGTCGAGCGGGAGCCCTACGAAGGAGCCGAGTATCCAAGCCGGCGCTGCTACCTTCTCGTGAAGGCTGTCTGAATCTACGGCCGGCAGGGCGCGCCCTTCTCGTAGCGGGCCAGCGCCGCCCGGAGCCGCGCCGGATCCTGACCGGCGCGCTCCGCCTCGCCTAGCGCGGTTCTCTGCCAGCGGGCCGCCTCGTCGCAACGGCCGAGCTCGGCCCAGGCCAGGGCCACGGTTTCCGCGTAGGCCGGAGCTTGCTGCGCGTTCCAGACGGCGAGGCCGAGCTCCAGCGCGCGGGCACCGTCGCGCAGGCTGACGTCCGGGCACGCGGCGAGCAGCCGGGCCAGGCCGTGCGCCAGGAGACCGCTCTGCGGCAACGCCTTCAATCCCTCCTCCAGCTTCGCCCTCGCCTCGCGGTAGCGCTCCTGCCGCACCAGCGTCTCCGCCTCGCCCAGCCGGGCGGTCTCGTCCGCCGGGTTCCGCTCCAGCACCCGCGCGTACTCGCGGAGCGCCTCCTCGGGCCGGCCGGCGTCGCGCAGCAGCCGTGCCAGGAAGCCGCGCGCCTCCTGGTCCTCCGGCCGGGCGGCGACCGCCGCGGCCAAGTGCTCGATGGCCTCGCCGTCCCCGCCGGTCGCGCCCTCGCCGGCGAGCAGCGTCGCCAGGTTGAAGCGGGCGGTGGCGTTGGCCGGTTCGAGCCGCAGAGCGTCGCGCAGGTGGGCGACCGCCCCGGGACGGTCGCCCTGGACGGACAGGGCCGCAGCGAGGTTGATCCGCGCTTCGACGCTCTCGGGCCGCGCCACCAGCGCCTGGCGGAACGCCGCCGCGGCCTCGGCGTGGCGGCCGGCGTTGAACGCCCGCTTGCCGTTTTCGAGGTGCGCCCGCTCCCCGGTGCGCAGGCTGTCGACGGCGTCGAGGACCGGGTCGGGGGCGCGGACCCCGACGGCGCCGACTTTCGCGAGGTGCGCCGCCGCCTTGTCCGGGTCGCCCAGGCCGCGGTAAGCCCGCGACAGCGGGTAGTGCAGGCGGTTCGCGGCGGGCACCGCGGCGAGGGCGGCCTCCAGCAGCTCGACCGCCTGCCGGAAGTCCCCCCGTTCGAGCGCCGCCTGGCCGAGCAGAGCCTTGACCGCGGCGTTCGCCGGCTCGGCGGCGAGGACCTTGCGCAACGCGGTCTCCGCCTCGGCCCCCCGGCCCTGGAGGCTATGGATCTCCGCCCGGTGGACGAGCGCCGCCGTGTCCCCCGGCGCGATCTCCAGCGCCTTTTCATAGGCCGCCGCCGCCTCGTCCAGACGCCCGGCGTCCTGGAGCAGACCGCCCAGGAGGTGCGGCCAGCGGGCGTCCTTCGGGTCGAGCTCCGCGGCCCGGCGATAGCAGGCCTCGGCCGGGCCGGCCAGCCGGTAGGCGTGGTAGGTCATCCCCAGCTCTCCCCAGGCCGCCGCCTGCTCGCGCGGGTCCGGGTCCCGGATGGCCAGGTCCTTCAAGGCCTGCTGCCGCGCCTCGATCTGCCGCGCCACGGCCGGCTCCAGGGCGGAGAGGTCCGGCGCGGGGATGGCGGGCGGCTCGGCCGCGGCCAAGGCTCCGGCCAGGAGCCACCCGATCAGGCCGGCAAGGAGCCACCAGAATAGAAAAGGTTTCCAGGTCTTCATGGCGTCTTCTCCCCGGCCGGCGTCCGGCCCGATCCCTGGGTCAAGGTCGTATAAGTCCGCAACGGCGGCGGCGGGAACGATTCCTCCTTGCCGTCCGGCCAGATCACCCTTACTTCGGTGACTTCGGCGGCGTCCCCGAGCCCGACCAGGACCCGCGGGTCATTCGATGAGGCGTAGCTGCCGTCGGCCGCGGCCCGGCGCCAGAGGGTGGGGGCGCCTTTGCGGAGCACGGCGACGCGGGCGCCGAGCAGGTCCCGCTTCGTCCTCCCCACCAGCCGCAGGCCGAGCCACGGCCGCCGGCTCCCCACCTGGTTGACCAGCAGGCGCGCCGGCCCTTCGCTGTGGACCAGCAGGACGTCGGTGTCGCCGTCGTTGTCGACGTCGCCGACGGCGGCGCCGCGGCCCACCTCGGGGACGCGGAACGGCGCGCCGGCCTCGGCGCTCACGTCGGCGAACCGGCCGCCGCCCAGGTTGCGGAAGAGCTGGTGCGTCTGAGCATAGGGGTAGGGGCTCCCCTTGCGCACCTGCTCCTCGACGGCGAGCACCGCGCCGTTGGCCGTGAAGAGGTCGAGCCAGCCGTCGTTGTCGTAGTCGAGGAAGCCGGTACCGAACCCGGTCGCGGCGAGCCCCGGCGCGCCGAGCCGGGCGGCGTTGGTGCGGTCCTCGAAGGTCCCCGCGCCGTCGTTGACCCACAGCGTGTCGGTCTCGCCGGCGATGTGGGTGACGAACAGGTCGTCGTCGCCGTCGGCGTCGAAGTCCCCCGCGGCGATCCCCATGTTGGCCTCGGGCCGCCCCTGGGCGTTGACCGCCACGCCGGCCGGCAGGGCGATCTCCTCGAACCGGAACCCGCCCAGGTTCCGCCAGAGGAAGTTGAACATGCCGTCGTTGGCGACGAAGAGGTCCTGGAAGCCGTCGCGGTCGAAGTCCGCCGCCACGACCCCCATGCCGCGGCCGGCCTTGCCGGCGATCCCGGAGGCAGCCGAGACGTCCTCGAAGGTGCCGTCGCCGCGGTTGCGCAGCAGCCGGTCGGGGGCTTCCGGGAAGGCGGTCGGGCCGCAGTAGTCGCGCCGGCTGCTCGGGCCGTAGCAGACCAGGTTGTGCTCCACGGAGAATTCGACATAGTCGGCGACGAAGAGGTCGAGGTCGCCGTCGCGGTCGAGGTCGGCGAACGAGGCGGAGAGCGAAAAGCGCGGATCGCCGGCACTGGCTGCATGGGCGGCGCGGGTGACCTCGTCGAAGGTGCCGTCCCCCCGATTGCGCCAGAGCTGGTTGTCGCCAAAGGCCAGGACGTAGAGGTCGACGTCGCCGTCATTGTCATAGTCGGCGGCGGCGGCGCCCGTGCCGTAGCCCGGGGCGCGCAGGCCGCTCGCCTCGGTCACATCCACGAAGCGCGGCACCCCCTCCTTCAGGTCGTTGCGGAAGAGCCGCCCGCCCGGCGGCGACCCGGCGGGCGCGGGAGGCTTGCCCGGCGCGAGCGTCGCCCCCTGAGGGAGGAAAACGTCGAGATCGCCGTCGCCGTCCATGTCGAAGAGCGCCGCGCCGCCGCCGATGATCTCCGGGTAGTAGAGCTGGCCGGTGCCGCCGTTCCTGTAGGTGAAGGCGAGCCCCCAGGCCATGGCGCGGTCGGCGAACGGCTCCTCGGCGGCCGGGACGGGGCCGGCGAGCAGAGCCAGGGTGAAGAGGACGGCGAAGGCTCGCATGGGCGGATGGGGCTCATGGTACCGCACGGAGTTCGATACGATACGGCTTCGACTTGGAGGAGAGCATGGCTGAAACACGGATCGAAAAAGACAGCCTCGGCGAGGTCCAGGTGCCCGCCGGAGCGTATTACGGCGCCCAGACGGAGCGGGCGCGGCAGAACTTCCCCGTCTCGGGGCTGACCCTTCCCAAACGCTTCCTCGCGGCGGTCGCGATGATCAAGGGCGAGGCCGCGGCGGTCAACCAGGAGCTGGGCGTCGTCCCGGCCGACGTGGCCCAGGCGATCCAGCAGGCCGCCACCGAGGTGATCCAGGGGCGCCACGACGAGCAGTTCCCGCTGGACATCTTCCAGACCGGCTCCGCCACCTCGACCAACATGAACGTCAACGAGGTGCTGTCGAACCGCGCCATCGAGATCCTGGGCGGCGTCATCGGCTCGAAGACGCCGGTCCACCCCAACGACCACGTCAACAACGGGCAGTCGAGCAACGACGTCATCCCGACCGCCATCCACGTCTCGGCCTGCGTCGCGATCCGCGAGCAGCTCGAGCCGGGGCTCACCCGCCTCGCCGAGGCGCTGGAGCGCAAGGCCAAGGAGTTCGACCCGATCGTCAAGATCGGCCGCACCCATCTCCAGGACGCGGTGCCGGTGCGCCTCGGCCAGGAGTTCAGCGGCTACGCGCAGCAGGTGCGGAACGCCCTGGCGCGGCTGGAGTCGGTCGGGCCGCGTCTCGCCGAGCTGCCGCTCGGCGGCACCGCGGTCGGCACCGGGTTGAACGCCCATCCCGAGTTCGCCGGCCGGGTCATCCGCCGGCTCGCCGACCGCACCGGCATCCCGTTCGTCCCCGCGCCCAACCGCTTCGAGGCTATGGCCGGCAAGGACACCGCGGTCGAGGTCTCCGGCGCGCTCAAGACCATCGCCGCCTCGATCACCAAGATCGCCAATGACATCCGCTGGCTCGCCTCGGGTCCGCGCTGCGGTATCGGCGAGATCTCGATCCCCAGCCTCCAGCCAGGCAGCTCCATCATGCCCGGCAAGGTCAACCCGGTCATCCCCGAGTCGGTGCTGATGGTGGCGGCCCAGGTGGTCGGCAACGACGCCACGATCACCATCGCCGGCATGTCGGGCAGCTTCGAGCTCAACGTCATGATGCCGCTGATCGCCTACAACCTGTTGCAGTCGATCGAGATCCTGGCCAATGCCGCGGCGCTGCTGGCGGAGCGCTGCGTCGAGGGGATCGAGGCCAACCGCGAGCGGTGCGAGGAGCTGGTCGAGCGCTCGCTCGCCATGGTGACGTCGCTGGTGCCGCGGATCGGCTACGACGCCGCCACCGAAATCGCCAAGGAGTCGGTGCGCACCGGCCGCACGGTGCGCGAGATCTGCCGCGAGAAGAAGGTGTTGCCCGAGGACGAGCTCAACGAGGCGCTCGATCCCTGGGCGCAGACCGAAGGGGGCATCCACGCCGGCGGCGGCGGGGCGGGCGGCTAGCGCCCGTCCCTAGCGGACCCGGCGCGTCGAGCGGCGGCGCCGGCCGATCTCTTCGAAGACCAGCAACGCCATGCCGCTCCCCAGTGTCACCAGGGCGAGCAGGACGTCGCCGCGGTCGAGCGTCCGCGGGCTCCGCAGCCCTGGCAGCAGCGCGGCGAGGTTCAGGCCCAGCGCCAGGAGGACCCCCGTGAGCAGCGCCTGCCGGGAGACCCGCCGGATGGGGCGGCTTCGGGACAGGGGCTCGGGCGGTCGCGGCGGCGCCGGATCCGGGGACACCCGGGACGGCGTCGGAAGATGGGGAAGATGAGAGAGATGGGGGACGGCCCGGGGACGCCAGTTTCCTGGCGCCCCCGGAGTCCGGGGAGGAGGCTCTGGAATCAAAGTCGGTTCGGCCACGGCAACAACCCCTTGTGACAACCTTCCTAGGAGTAGTGACGGCCGGGCCGAATCCATTTCACGGCCCCGCGGCCTAGGCGGCGATCTCCAGAGGATCGGGGTACAGCACCTTCACCTCGAAGCGCCCGCCGACTTCGACCAGCAGGACCTGCGCGGACGGATGCTCCACGAAGACCGTCTTCCAGGTCTCGACGCCGGAGGCGTCCTGGAAGCGGAAGGTCACCTCCCAGGGGCCTTCGCATCCATCCATCTCGTGCTCCACGAAGCGGTACTGGCGGAGCGGCTGCCAACTCCCATCCTCCGCGGCCGGCGGCGGGACCTGCTCTTCTTGCGTCGTCGGCATCGGATAGACGGTGCTGTAGGCGCCGCCGCCTGAGGTCAGTTTGTAATCGGTGTCACGCCCGGTCGAGTTGGAGACTTGCATGGTGCGGTTCCTCCTTGATGTGCCCCGACGGTTGGCCGGCGAAGGCGGGTTGAACTGCCTCACACCTGGTCTCTTGGGGTCCGGGCTCTCTCACCTGCCGCCCGTTCTCCCCTTTCAACCTGATGTGACGCCGGAGGAGAAACCGTTTCGTGATCAGAGGCTAAAAAGCTCACCCGCGAGGGCGCACATCGACGACAAAGGTGCCGTTCCGTTCCAGCAGCACGACCACGACATTGGGGTCGCTGAACCCGCCGGCGACCGTCTGCACGCCGTTGCCGTTCGGTCCGGGGACCTGGAACTCGACCTTCCAAGGGCCGTCGTCCGGCTCGACCTCCCGCTCCACGCGGCTGCCCCCGGGTAGCCTCTGCCAGCCGTGCCCACCGCGGGTTCCCCCGCCGCTCGTCAATTTGTAATCCGTGTCGCGTCCGGTCGAATTCGAAACGTCCATGACATACACCTCCCATGAGTACGCCCGGGCGTAGCATGACGCTGGCGGGCAGGTTGGAACGTCGAAGCGGTCGGATCAGCTCACTGCGCGGACGATCGCGAACTCCGGGGCTCCCGCGAATTCGAGCTGGCCGTCACTCGTCAGGCCGTCAACGGTGAGCTGGTAATCCCCTTCATCCGGAAAGCTCTCGGCGGGGACATCAAGCAGAAGGGCGGTGCGCCCGCCCAGCGTCTGGGGCGGCACGCCGCTCTTCTCCCAGGTGCCGTCTCCCGTGGTCAGGTTCAGCAGCGACACGTTGTACGACGCGTGCTCATCCCCTCCCAGGTCGACCTGGAGCTCGACCCGCTCAGCCTTGCGGGGGATCTCGAGCTGCGGGATCTCTTCGTCACGCAGGGCGGTGAGGGCAAGCTGCAGGGTAGCGGTGATGAGAGAGGGGGGGACGCGTGGCGGCGGTGGAGGTGGAGGTGGAACATCACCGAACTCGTAAGCCTTCTCCGGTGGGCCCGCAAGCTTGGGTAATACCTCGGCCAAGCGCACGGAGGGGCTGTCTGGCAGCGGCCGCGGCTCCTCGGACCACATCTCGGTCACGAGCCAGCTGCCTCCCCCCACAGCGACGAGCAAGCTTGCCGCGAGAGGAAGCCAGCGCAGGACGGAGGATCGTCTGCCGGTAGACGGGGCAGGCGGAGGGAAGTGTACGATGACCGGCTTCGGCTTCACGAGGGGAGCGGACTGCTCCGCGGCGATCCGGGTGAGCCCCTGGATCAGGGCGAACCGGTCCCGTCCACCGGGAGAGGAGGCGAGCCGGTGCAGGACCCGCTCTCGTTCTCCGGGGTCTAACTCGCCCCGCGCGCAGGCGGCGAACAGGTCTCCTTCGACGGCCTCCATGGCCTCGAAGAGGTCGTCGTCCTGCAGGAACCGCTTTTCGAGACGGTCCACCTCTTCGTCCCCGAGCTCTCCCAACAGGTAACGTCGCAAAAGATCATCTTCATTGAATTTGTCATCGTTCATCTGGCTGCCTCCTTCCCCACTCCAGCCAGGAATGTCCAAAAACGAAAAAGCGTTTCGCGGGGGATCCTGCCCGGTTCAGCGTGGGAGCTTCGACGCGACACATTCCTCGAGCTTGCGGCGCAGCCGGTGGACCCGGATCCGGAGGGCGTTGATCTCGATACCGAGCTCCGCGCAGAGCGCCTGGCGCCGCCGGATGTTGTCCTCACCCCGATGGTACTCCAGCACCATGCTCTGTTCCCTGGAGCTCAGCGTCTGGAGGCATTCGCTGAGGGCTTCGAGCCGCGGATCGGGCTCGGGGTCTTCGGCGTGCACGGGAGGCCACTCGCCGGACTCCAGGGCCTGGTGCTCCTTGGCAGCCGTCCGGCAGACCTCCTTGTAGACATTATGGGCGACTCCGTAGGCGAAGCCGGACGGGTCGCTCGACCGCATCTCCACCCCTTCGGCGAGGCGCCGGCCGACCCGGTCAAGCGTCTCGTCGGCGAGGTCTTCGGGCGCCTCGCACCAGCGCCTCTCGAAGAGGCGGATCAACTTGTTGCGGAGTATCTCGTAGCGCATTCCGGCCTGTTGGCGGTCTGGGTGGAGGGCGGCGAGCAGGGCCTCGAAGCTCTTGGGGTCCAAGGCCGGTTTTTCCACCCGCGGAGAGGTCCCCTGCCGGGGACTCACCGGAGCTCTCCTTGAAGAGAGAAACCGGCCCAGTAGTAGGGGGACTTCCACTTCGTCTGGCGCGCGATCTCGAGTTGGGCCTGCCGCAGCGCCTCCGGCACGCTCAGCCCCTCGATCAGCAGGCCGCGATAGAAACGCTCCATCAGGTCCGCCGTCGACTGGTCGTCGATACCCCACAGGCTGGCCAGCACGCGGGAGGCTCCGGCGTACATGAAGCCGCGCGTCAGGCCGATCAGGCCCTCGCCCCGGATCTCCTTGCCGAGCGCCGTCTCGCAGGCCGAGAGCACCACCAGGTCGGCGTTGAGCCGCAGGTTGTAGATATCGGGCAGGCGCAGGAGCCCGTCCTGTGTCTCGCCGCGCTCGTTGAACATGGAGAGCACCAGGCTCGACAGCTCCGGCTGCTCGCTGTCGACGATGCCGTGGGTGGCGAAGTGGACGAAACGGTACTGCGCCAGCTCCCCTCCGGTCGCCCTGGCCAGGGAGGCCTCGAACCCGATGGCTTTCAACCGCTGGTCCTCTTCCGGGATCAGGGAGATGATCGCCTCGGTCTCTATCCCTGAGAAGGGAAGGCTGCGCAGCCGTGAGAGGTCCGGCATCCTATTCGAGCGGCCGGACCCGCGAGTATTGACGGATGCCCCGTCCTCTTCGGGGATCACTCCCTGGCGTCGCAACTTGGTCAACCGTGGATCGTTGGACCGGAAGACGGGATTGCCGAGCGCCGCGAGGACCTTCAGCTCGACGGCCTCCTGCAAGCTCTTCGGGACATCGTCCCTCAGGACCGTCAGGACCGAGGCGGAGGGGAGACTCACCACCCCATGACGCCCATGACGCTCGATCAGCAGCACGGCAGCGCGCCCCCGAGACTTGGACGAAGGGAGCGGCAGGGCGGAGAACGGCACGTACTGCAGCGCGCCGTCGCTCACCACCAGGAGCGGCCCTCTGCCGAGCAGCGGCTCAGCTGGTTTGAGGATCATCTGGGAGAGCTTTGCCGCCGCTCGGGAGGCCTCCGCGTCGGCCTCGGCGATCCGCAGACTGCGCTCCGCCGGGGACTCGCGCCCCACAACGGAGTGGTTGCGCGCCGTTAGATGCCTGTAGAAGAGCCGGGCGGCCTCTTCGATCTCGGACCGCGGCGGCAGGACGAAGCTCGTCAACGAATCCGCCGTCACCGCCCAGAGGTAGCTCCGCTCCTCGCCCAACGCGTACTCGAGCAGGAGGGCGTCGCCGACCACCTCGTTCTGGAGCTTTTCCAGGCCCAGGGGCTCCGGCCGGGTGAGGGCCGAATATCCCGGGCTGCTCGCCTTGAGCTCGGACTCAAGTTTCTTATAGCCGTCGATGGCCTTTTCGAGGCGTCGTACCGCCTCGGCCATCTTCCCCGGGGAGGCCCGGTCGGTGAACAGCTCCTGACGGTGCCGGTCGAGCGCATTGATCTCGCCGCGGAGCCGGCGCTCCTCCTTGAGCAACTCCGCGTCGGCCCCCTGGCGGATGCCGGCCATTGCCTCAGCCAGGATATCAAGGAGCCCCCGTGCCCGCGCCCGCTCGCTCTGCTCGAACGCCCGCGCCGCGTACCCCCCATTCGCGTCGCGGCCGTGCAGCTCCATCAAGATGTCGATGTAAAACCCGTAATACGACTGCCTGGAGGCCAGGAACACGGCCCGCAGGTCCTGGTCGACCACGCGGCTGCGGATCGATTCGATGAGGCCGACCGCCTTGGCGGCAAGGTCGGCGGCCCCCTGGAGGTCCCCCTCGTCCCGTCGCAACCGCGCCAGCTCCAGGGTGATCGCCGCCTCCCGGTTCGGGTCCCGATCCTGGCTCAAGGCCAAAGCCTCCTGGAGCGCTTCGCGTGCCGCCGCGCGGTCGCCGAGCTGCCGGTGGGCAATTCCCAGAGCGAACAACGTGGCGGACTTGTGGTCCTTGCTCTGGGCGAGCGGCAACGCCTGCTGGCAGCGCTCCAGCGCTTCGCCGGGGCGGTTGGCGCCCAGGCTGACGTAGGCCAGGGTGGTGAGGGCGGTGGTCTGGACCTCCTGATCTCCGTTCTCGCGAGCCCTCTCCAGGGCCCTCTGTCCGAAGCGATAGGCCTCCGGGATCTGTTCCGATTTCTCGTGGACCAGGCTGAGGTTGTTCAGGGTCTTCGCCTCATTGAGGCGGTCGCGGAGCTCAAGGTTGAGAGCGAGGGCTTTTTCAAAGTTCTCGATCGCCTGCTCCCAGTCGCCGAGAGCGTAATAGGTATCGCCGAGGTTGTTGAAGACCGTGGCCTGATCCTCTTTTTTCTCGAGCTCCTGGGCCAAGCCGAGAGCCGCCAGGTAGTAGTCCCGGGCCTGCTCTCGTTCACCGAGCTCATCGTAGGCGGACCCCAGGTTGATCAGTGCGCTGGTCTCTGCCTGGCGGTCTCGCTCCTCTCTCGCCAGCCGCAGAGACTTCTCGAGGTGCTCGATCGCGGATCCCGCTTCGCCTAGAGCGGTGAGTACGGTCCCTAGGTTGTTGGCCACATCCCCTTCCAGGTCCTTGTCCCCGGTTTGGCGTGAGAGGGCCAGGGCTTCCTCGAAGTGCGTTTTCGCCTCTTCTATCTGGTCGAGCTTACGATCGGTGCGGCCGGCTTCGTTCAGCACATCGCCGAGCCTCCTCCAGTTGCCCAGCGCCCGCCACAGCTCCGCCGACCGGTGCAGGTCTTCCGCGGCCTGGCCATACTCCCACAGCCTGAAGTGCGCGACGCCGAGTTGGTGGAGCGTCTCGGCCACCCACTTCCGGTCCCCGAGACGCTGCCAGCGGCGGAGAGCCTGAAGGCGCAGCTCGACCTGCCGGTGGAGGGAGTCTCCGTCGGCTATCGCCTTCACCGCCTCCTGAGTGAGGCGCAGGGCTTCGACGCGCCACCGGTCCAACTCCTCCGCCGGCCTGGGGCGTTCGATCCGCAACCGGTACTTCCCCGTCGCGCTCTGCTCTCCGAGATGCACTTCTATTTGATGGAGGCCAGACCGCTTGGCGATCGCCGCGAGCTCCTCCTCTCCCTGAGAGCCATGCGGGCCGTCGGCGAAGGCGATCTCCTCGCCACGGGGACCGAGCAGACGGACCGCGACGTCGGCTTCGTCCTGTTCGACGAAGGCGCGCAGAAACTGCCCCGCCTCCAGCGTCACCGGGTGCGGGTGGATCTCTCCGGCCTCGATCGAACGCTCCACGGGCTGCGTGGACCTGTCGACGGTCCGCTGGGCGGGTGGACCGCCGGCGCAGGCGCCCAGGGCGACGATCGCCAGGAAGCGCCAGAAACCGGTGGATACGCCGCGCGCCCGGGATGGGGTGGGGGAAAGGGGGAGGCTCATTCCATCTTGGGTTCGGCTGACTTCACCTCTCAGCCCTGGGCCCGCCGAGCCGGCCCCCAGAGCTGGAACTGTGTCTGAATCTCCAAATATTGTACGCGTTTCTACGCTGAACGTCTTATCAACGTAGCGTAGCAACGTACATCCGAGCTGTTTCCGCCGCAATTCTCGCCTCGTTTGCGCTAAGCTCCTCTCGTGGTAGGAAACGAGCTGCCGCTCGGAGCTTTCACGGCAGAACGCGCGGAAGAGACGCCCGACAAGGCTCCCGCCGCGTCCCGGCGAGTGCTCCATTGCGATATGGACTGCTTCTATGCGGCGGTCCATATGCGGGACGACCCCTCCCTGCGCGGCAAGCCGGTGGTGATCGGCGGCCGGCCCGAGGGACGGGGCGTGATCGCCGCCGCCAGCTACGAGGCCCGCCGCTTCGGCATCCATTCCGCGATGCCTTCGTCGCGCGCCAAGAGGCTCTGTCCCGACATCCTCTTCATCCCTCCCGACTTCAGACGGTACGCAAAGGAGTCGGAAAAGATCTTCGCGATCTATCGAGAGCTCACCCCGCTCGTCCAGGCGGTGTCGATCGACGAGGCCTATCTGGACGTGACGGATCACCTGGGGGAGCATGGCAGCGCGACCGCCGTGGCGCGCGAAATCCGGCGGCGGGTCCGGGAGGAGCGGGGGCTCACGGTGAGCGTCGGGGTGGGTCCCAACCGGCTGGTCGCCAAGATCGCCTCGGACTTCAACAAGCCGGACGGGCTCACCGTGGTGCCGCCCGGAAAAGTCCAGGCCTTTCTCGACCCGCTGCCGGTGCGCCGCCTCCACGGCGTCGGCCCCGCGACCGAGCGGGCTCTGGCCGACCTCGGCGTGCAGACGGTGGCCGAGCTCCGGGAGATAGCGCTGGAGGTGCTGACCGAGCGCTTCGGGAAGCACGGCCGGGTGCTCTTTGAGTTCTCCCGCGGCGTTGACGACCGGCCGGTCGAGACCCACAGCGAGCGCAAGAGCCTGGGCACCGAGAGCACCTACGCGGTCGACCTGGTGGGGATCGAAAGGATGGAGGCAGAGATCGACAAGATGGCCGAGGAGGTCGCCCAGGGGCTCGAGCGCCGCGGCATGGCCGGCTGCACGGTGACCTTGAAGGTGCGCTACAGCGACTTCACCACCATCACCCGCTCGCGGACCTTCCCCATGCCGGTCTACAACCAGGGCACCATCGCCGAATGCGCCAAGGACCTCCTCCGGCGCACCGAAGCTCCGTCCCGCCCCGTCCGCCTGCTCGGCGTCACCGCCTCCAACCTGGTCCACGGATTGATCGAGCAGCTGCGGTTGTTCGAGTAAGGCGGAAGCTACAATGGTCCAGATGAAAGGGACCCCTACGATGAACGAGGTCATCTTCATGGTCGAGGAGGCGCCCGAGGGAGGATATACAGCCCGCGCCCTCGGGGAGTCGATCTTTACGGAAGCCGAGGATCTCGGCGAGCTCCAGGCCCAGGTGCGGGATGCGGTGCTCTGCCACTTCGAGGAAGAGGAGAGGCCGAAGCTGATCCGCTTGTTTCGCCATTGACACGCACGCCCCTCCTCCGCATCGACGACCGCGGTCTCTTCTGCGAAGCCGGCGGCTTTCACATCGATCCCTGGAAGCCGGTCAAGAGGGCGGTGATCTCGCACGGCCATGGCGACCACGCGCGTCCTGGGAGCAAGGCCTATCTGGCGGCGGCGCCGTCGCTGTCCATCCTGGAGCGCCGCCTGGGACCGGAGGCGAAAATCGAGGCGGTGCCCTTCGGCGAGAAGGTACGGGTCGGGGAGGCCACGGTCTCGTTCCACCCCGCCGGGCACATCCTCGGCTCGGCTCAGGTGCGGGTCGAGAGGAACGGCGAAGTGTGGGTCTTCTCGGGGGACTACAAGCGGACTCCTGACCCCTCATGCGAGACGTTCGAGCCGGTCCCCTGTCACACCTTCATCACCGAGGCGACCTTCGCGCTGCCGATCTATCACTGGGACGACACCGCCGTGGTGGTGCGCGAGATCCTCGACTGGTGGGAGGTCAACCGCGAGGCGGGCCGGCCCTCGGTGCTCTTTTGCTACGCCCTCGGCAAGGCGCAGCGTATCCTCGCGGCGCTCGCCCCGCTCTCCGACCGGCCAGTCTATGTCCACGGCACCATCGAGCCGTTGGTCCGGTGCTACCGGGAGGCTGGAGTAAGGATGCCGCCCACCCGGCGGGTCGCGGACACGGTCAAAGGTCAGCCCTTCGCCGGCGAGTTGGTGCTCGCCCCCCCTGGGGCCGGCGGATCGCTCTGGATGCGCCGCTTCGGCCGCGCCTCGACCGGCTTCGCCTCCGGCTGGATGCGGGTGCGCGGCGCCCGCCGCCGCCGCGGTTTCGACCGCGGCTTCGTGGTCTCCGATCACGCCGACTGGCCGGAGCTGCTCCAGACCATCGCCGACACGGGGGCCTCCCGCGTGCTGACCACCCACGGCTACGCCGAGCCGCTGGCCCGCTACCTGCGGGAGCGGGGGCTGGACGCCGGCACCCTGTCGACCCCTTTCGAAGGGGAAGGGCCGGATTGAAGCGCTTTGCCGATCTCTACGAGGCCCTGGACCGGACGACGTCGACCAACGAGAAGGTCGCGGCGCTCGCCGGCTACTTCTCCTCCGCCCCGCCGGCCGACGCCGCCTGGGCGGTCTACTTCCTGACCGGCCGCCGTCTGAAGCGCCTGCTCCAGACGCGCCTCCTGGCCGAGTGGGCCATGGAGGAGGCCGCGGTCCCGGAGTGGCTGTTCGAGGAGTGCTACAGCTCGGTGGGCGACCTCGCCGAGACCATCGCGCTGCTGCTCGACGGCCGGCCGCGCCAGGTGGAGCCGGCGGCAGAGGCCCTCCCCCTCTCCGCCTGGGTCGAGCGGCGGATGCTGCCGCTCAAGGAGCTGCCGGTCGACGAGCAGCGCCGCGAGGTGATCCGCTGGTGGGCGGGGCTCGACCGCTGGGAGACCTTCGTCCTCAACAAGATGCTGACCGGAGAGCTGCGTGTCGGGGTCTCGCAGACGCTGGTCGAGCGCGCCCTGGCCGAGCGCGCCCAGGTCCCCGCGGCGACGGTCGCCCACCGCCTGATGGGGAGCTGGGAGCCCACCGCAGACTTTTTCGAAGGGCTGCTCTCCCCCGAAGCCGGCGACGGGCGCGAGGATGCCTCGCGTCCCTACCCCTTCTATCTCGCCTCGCCGCTCGACCAGCCGCCCGAGGCGCTGGGCGAACGCGCCGAGTGGCTCGCCGAGTGGAAGTGGGACGGCATCCGCGCCCAGCTCCTCAAGCGGAACGGCGAGGTCCACCTCTGGTCCCGCGGCGAGGAGCTGATCACCGAGCGCTTCCCCGAGGTGGCCCGGGCCGCCGCCGCGCTGATGCCGGACGGCACCGTGCTGGACGGCGAGATCCTCGCCTACCGCGAGGGCCGGCCGCTGCCCTTCGCCAAGCTGCAACGGCGGATCGGCCGCAAGACGCTGACCGACAAGGTCCTCGCCGAAGCCCCGGTGGTCTTCATGGCCTACGACCTTCTGGAGGAGGGGGGACGCGATGCGCGCGACCGCCCGCTCGCCGGGCGCCGGACGGCCCTGGAGCGCCTGGCCGAGCGTGGCAGGCCGGTCTTCCTCGCTTCGCCGCCGGTCGAGGAGGCCACCTGGGAGGGGCTCGCCCAGGCGCGTGAGGGAGCGCGCCAGCGCGGCGTCGAAGGGTTGATGCTCAAGCGGCTCGACTCCCCCTACCGGACCGGCCGCAAGCGGGGGGACTGGTGGAAGTGGAAGATCGATCCCTACAGCGTCGACGCGGTGCTGGTCTATGCCCAGCCCGGCCACGGCCGGCGCGCCAACCTCTTCACCGACTACACCTTCGCCGTCTGGGCCGGCGCCGAGCTGGTGACCTTCGCCAAGGCCTACTCCGGCCTCTCCGACCAGGAGATCCAGGAGCTCGACAACTGGATCCGTCGGCACACCGTCCAGAAGTTCGGCCCGGTGCGCGCCGTCGAGCCGGTCCAGGTCTTCGAGGTGGCCTTCGAAGGGATCGCCCGCTCGCCGCGGCACCGCTCGGGCGTCGCCGTCCGCTTCCCCCGCATTGCCCGCTGGCGCACCGACAAGATGGCCGCCGACGCCGACACCCTGGAGCGCGTCCAGACGTTGCTCGACATCCCCCTCTGAGGCTGTGGCACAACGATTGCTGTAGGGTCTCTCCCAGGAGGACACGAGCATGTTGAGATGGGGATGGGCCGCGTCCGAAAGGCCTGAAACCCGGGACCTTAGTCGTAGAATGGGGCCGCGTCCCAGCCGCCGCCGGCGGACCGAGGTCATGGGATCTTTGTCTCAAAAGGATCGCGCATGATCGAGGCCATCCGGCAGGAGCCCTCCGACGAGGAGCGCCCCCGCCCCGACATCAAGAAGCTCCGCGACCTGCTCGAAGGTCCGTTCGCGGTCCGGTCGCTGGCGCTCTCCAGCCTCTTGATCCTCGCGACGTTCTACACCCTCTACCTGACGCAGGCCTTCCTGCTGCCCGTCGTCCTCTCCCTGCTGCTCAGCTTCCTGCTGAGCCCGATCGTCGGCTTTCTCCGGAAGCTCCACATCCCCAACGCCCTCGGCGCTGGGTTGGTGGTCTTCGGCCTGATCGGCTCGGTCGTCTGGGGGGTGTACGAGCTGTCGGGTCCGGCCTATGAATGGGCCGAGCAGGCGCCGCGGAGCCTGCGGCGGCTCGAGGGCAAGCTGCTCGACTTCAAGAAGCCCGTCCAGACCATGAGCAAGGCGACCCAGCAGGTCGAGAAGATCACGCAGGTCGGGGGCGCCGGGGCGGCGCCGCGGACCGTGACGGTCCAGACCGAGACCCTGGGCGAGAGGATGTTCAGCCGCGCCACCGAAATCGCCGCCGGCGCCGTCGTGATGGTGACCCTGCTGTTCTTCCTGCTGGCCTCCGGAGACATGTTCCTGCGCAAGCTGATCCGGGTGCTCCCCAGCCTGTCGGACAAGAAGCGGGCGGTCGAGATCGCCCGTCAGATCCAGAGCGACATCTCCGCCTACCTGTTCACGGTCACGGTCATCAACCTCGTCCTCGGGCTGGCCGTCTGGGGGCTGATGACCCTGATCGGCATCCCCAACCCGCTGCTCTGGGGTGTGCTGGCCGCCGTCCTCAACTACATCCCCTACCTGGGCGCGATCGTCATGATCGCGGTGCTGGCGATGGTCGGCTTCCTCACCTTCGACAGCGTGAGCCAGGCCCTGTTGGCGCCCGGGGCCTTCATCGGCCTCAACATCCTGGAGAGCTACATCGTGACGCCACTGGTGTTGGGACGGCGGTTGACGCTCAACCCGGTGGTCATCTTTCTCGCCCTCACTTTCTGGGGCTGGCTCTGGGGGATTGCCGGGGCGCTGCTCGCGGTGCCGATCATGGTGGTCTTCAAGATCTTCTGCGACCACAGCGAGCCTCTCGCCTCCGTCGGCGAGTTCCTGGGGGACTGACAAGAGCTGTCCAGGTTTCGTTCAGATCACCCCCTGAGCCCGGCGAAAGATCTTCCCTCGCTCACACCCACCCCGCGCCCACTCACCCACCCCACACCCTCACACGCACCCAGGATCTTTCGCCGGGCCCAAGGGGCGAACCCGGCAGGCCTCCCTGGTCAGGAGGCCGAAGGGGCCACTCTCAAGGCCTGGAGCTCGCGCCGCAGGTCCTCGAAGTCCTCGACGCGCCGGGCGCCGATCTCGTCGAGCGTCGCGGCATAGGCGCACGACGCCCGGCCGCCGACGATCAGCGCCGTACCCGGCGGCAACAACCGGCGGAGACGCTTGAGGTCCTCCACCAGGAGCGGGTCGTCCGGCGGATAGGTCAGCCCCAGGGCCACCGCCCGCGCACCCCTCTGCAGAGCGGCGGCGGCGATCTCCTGCGGCGGCAGGTCCGGACCTAGATAGATGACCTGCCAGCCCTCGGAAGCCGCCATGGCCGCCGCGACCAGCGCGCCCAGCTCATGCTGCTGTCGGGAGGGCGTCGTGACGACCAGTTGCGGCGCCGTGCCGGGGATCGCATAGGCCCCGTTCATCCCGCCGATGAAGGAGCGGACTACGGCTGAGGTCATGTGCTCGTGCACCGGACGCAGCGTCCCCTGGTGCCAGAGGTCTCCGACCCGCTGCATCAGCGGGACCAGCAGCTTCTCCAGGAGCGTAGTCCGGCTGAGCACGACCGAAGCCCGCTCGATCTGCATCTCCAGGTCGCGCACGTCCAGGCGCTGCGCCGCGGAGAGGCAGAGGGCCAGGAACGGCTCCGCGGAATCCCCCGTGCCGGGGACCGGCAACAGGTCGGCAGCCGGGCGGGCGGGCTCACGCGCCTCCTCCTCGTCGATCAAGGTCCGCAGCTCGTCATTCGTCAGCCCCGCCACGTGGCTGATCCCGCGGCCCGTGCCCACGACCCGGCGCAGCAGCAGGAGCCGCTCGATATCGGCGTCCGAGTAGAACCGGCGGCGGGTGTCGGTACGGCCCGGCTCCACGGCTCCATACCGCCTCTCCCAGGCGCGGATGAGGTCAGGCTTGAGGCCGGTCCGCCGGGCGACGACGCCGATGGGGTGACGCCTGGGAGCTTGCGTGGACATTGACAGGAGCTTATCGGCACGTCTAGAGAATGTCAAGAAATTTTCTCAATATTATCTAGACATATCCTTGACAAGAAGAATGGAACTCTATACGCTCCCTCCTGGATGCGAGAGAGAGGGAGGCTACCTGGCGGATCTCTCAACCACCCTCTCCAAACGATCCGCCAAGGCAGCCGGGCCCTGTCCAGAAGTACCCCGCGTAAGCGGGTTCTCCTCCGGTGGGTCGCGGAGACCTCCACGACCCACACTCTTTTTTTTCCTTGAAGATCTTTCGGGCTACGGCTCTTCGTCCAGCCAGCGGTCCATCTCGCGCCGGTCCTTCTTGGTGGGACGGCCCGCGCCCTGCGGCCGCAGGACCGGCGGGCGGCGCATCAACCGCGCGACCGGGTCCGACGACGGCCGCGGCGGGCTCTGGTCTTCGTAAAGCCCGGCCGCCTCGGCCTTGGGCAAGGGCCGATCCTTGAGATCCTGGACAATCAGCACGCGGTCCCAGTCCCCCTGGGTCACCTCGATGCGATCGCCGATCGCCAGATGACGGTGCGGCTTGGCCGACTGGCCGTTGACCTTGACCCGGCCGAGGTCGCAGGCATGGGTCGCCTGCGAACGGGTCTTGAAGATCCTCGCCACCTGGAGCCACTTGTCGAGACGGACGGACATGCGCCCAGTCTACAGCGAGCCGCCGGCGAGCGCGCGCAGGAGGAACGACGCCCGGCCGAGCCCGCGCCGGAAGCCGGCCGCTCCCGGAGGCTCCTCGAGCAGGACGGCATACTCGCCCAGGCGCTGCGGCCAAGGGTAGGGAGCCGGCGGCTCGACCAGCCCGGCGACGGCGGCGAAGAACAGGCCGTAGCCGAACAGGGCCGCGGCGACCGGGGGACCCCAGGCCCAGGCGGGGCGCGCGATCTCCGCCCGCCAGGCGGCGAACCCCAGGGCGAGGACGGGCAGCGCATCGATCAGGAACCGCTGGCCGTACCCGCCGGTGTTCGCCCACTCCGACCATCCTCCGTGCAGGACGGCAACCCCCAGGAACCAGACCAGGGAGATCGCCCCCCAACCCGTGACGCGTCTCTCGCGCCGGACCGCGAGCAGCAGCCCCACGGCCGCGAACAGCAGGGCCGGATGGAAGAGGAAAAGGCCGTGCACCGGGGAGAGCAGCACGTTCCAGGGCGATAAGAGAGAGAGCTGCCAGTCACCACCGTAAGGAGGCGCGAGCCAGCGGCCGAAGCTCGCCTGCCACCAGAAAGGCAGCGCCAGCAGCGGCAGAGAGAAACCGGCCCCGAACGAGGTCCAGGCCCGGAGGCCTCCCGCGAGGGCGAGCACGGCCGCCGGGAACAGGGCGACGGCGCCGAAGCGCACCAGCACCGCTCCTCCCAGGACGGCGCCGGCGGCGAGAGCCACCCAGGCGCTCTGGTTCTCTCGCTGCCGGACCAGCAGGAGCCAGAGCAGCGCCGCCAGGGCGAAGGTCGGCGCGTGAGTCATGCCGACCAGCGCATAGAAGATCAGCGGGCCGCCGAAGAAGGCGAGTGCGGCGGCAGCCACGGCGCGGCGGTCCGGGAGGCCGATCCGGCGCAGCGCCAGGACCGTCCAGAGGAGACCCAGCAGCACGGCGGCATTCCTGGCGGCGACGATGGCGGCGGCGGAGAGGAAGACCCGGCGCGGCACCCTGCCCGCCGGCGGCAGGTCGGCGCCGTCCCCCAGGACCCCCGCCGGCAGCAGGCGGTCGAGCGCGCGGCCGGCGAAAAAAGGGACCGCGTCCAGGAGCAGGATCCCGGGCGGATACTGCATCACCAGGTGGCCGCCGGCGCCGCCGACCAGGCCGTTCATCACCCCGCGGTGGTCGTCCTCGAGCCAGAGGTCGCCGTCGTCGGCCAACGATTCCAGGGCGGCGAACGTCGCCCACCCATCGCCGCCGAGCCCGCGGTCGAACACCAGCATATGGAGGGCCGCCGCCAGCAGGAGGGCGGCGAGCGGCTGGCTCAGGAGGGGACGGAACCGTGCCATGGGCGAGAAGCCCGGATTATAGGCGTCGCCGGGAGGGCCGTCCGGTAAACTTATCCCTATGCGCGTCCCACCCGAAGAGTTCGAAGCCCTGGTCGAGCAGGCCCTGGACGGGCTGCCCGAGGAGTTCGCCGACCTGCTGGACAACGTGGTGGTGATGGTCGAGGACGAACCCGACCCAGAATTCCTGGAGACCGATTTCGATCCCGACAGGGAGCTGCTCGGTATCTACCTGGGCACCCCCCAGGACGAGCGCGGCACCTTCTACATGGGCCTGCCCGACCGCGTCATCATCTACCGCGGCCCCATCCTCCGCGTCTGTGACAACCGCCGGCAGGTGGTCCGCCAAGTCCGCGACACGGTCGTCCACGAGCTCGGGCACCACTTTGGCCTGGAGGAGGAGGACATGCCGAACTGACCTCCCCTCCCCCGGCGCAGGCCGGGAGAGGGGAGGGGGGTGAGGATCTAGCTGCAGCCGCTGGTCGAGCCGCAGTTCAAGCACTTGTAGCAAGAGCCGTTGCGCACCATGATCGAGCCGCAGTCGTGGCAGCTCGGGGCGTCCTGCTGGTAGAGGAAGGTCGCCTTCACCTCCTGCGTCACAATCTGAGCCACCGCTTCGAGCCGGCCGCCGCCGATCAGCGACACCGACGCCGGCAGCTCAACCGGCGGCTCGTCGCGCAGGATCACGCCGGCCGCGGTCTTCGCCTCCCGCGACAGGAACTTCGACGCCAGCCAGCGGAAGATGTAGTCCGTGATCGACTTGGCGATCGGGATCTCCGGGTTCTTGGTGAAGCCCGAAGGCTCGAACCGGGTGTGGGTGAACTTGTTGACCAGCGTATCCAGCGGCACCCCGTACTGCAGCGCGATCGAGATCGAAGTCGCGAGCGAGTCCATCAGGCCGGAGATCGTCGAGCCCTCCTTGGCCATCACCAGAAAGATCTCGCCCGGCTGGCCGTCTTCGTAAAGGCCGACCGTGAGATAGCCCTCGTGCTCGTTGATCGAGAACTTGTGGGTGATCGCCCGCCGCTCGTCCGGCAGCTTCTTGCGCACCGCCCGCCGCTCCTGCACCGCCACGGCGACCGCCTGCGCCTGGGCGGCGGTCTGCGCGGCCTTGTCGTCCTTCTTGGTCGACAGCGGCTGGCTGCGCTTGCAGTTGTCGCGGTAGATCGCCACCGCCTTCAACCCCATCTGCCAGCCCTCGATGTAGGCCTGCATGATGTCGTCCGGCGTCGAATCCTCGGGCATGTTGATCGTCTTGCTGATCGCGCCCGAGATGAACGGCTGCACCGCGGCGAGCATCTTCAAGTGCCCCATGTAGTGGATGGTGCGTGAGCCCTTGGCCGGCTTGAAGGCGCAGTCGAAGACCGCCAGGTGCTCCGCCTTGAGGTGCGGAGCGCCCTCGATCGTGTCGTGCTCGTCGATGAACTCGACGATCTCGCGCACCTGCTCCTTGTCGTAGCCGAGCCGCTTCAGCGCGATGGGCACGGTGTTGTTGACGATCTTGATCATGCCGCCGCCGACCAGCTTCTTGTATTTGACGAGTGCGATGTCCGGCTCGACGCCGGTGGTGTCGCAATCCATCATGAAGGCGATCGTGCCGGTCGGAGCGAGCACCGAGATCTGGCTGTTGCGGAGGCCGTAGCGGTCGCCCAGCTCGATCACATCGTCCCAGGAGCGCTTGGCCGCCTGGAGCATCTCGAGAGGCACATGAGCCGAATCGATCCGCCGCACGGCCTCGCGGTGCTTGCGCATGACGCGCAGCATCGAGTCGCGGTTCGGCTCGAACCCGGCGAACGGACCCATGGCGGCGGCGATCCGGCCCGATTGGGCATAGGAGGCGCCGGACATCAGGGCGGTGATGGCGGCGGCGTAGTCGCGCCCGGCGTCCGCGTCATAGGGAAGACCGCGCGCCATCAGCAAAGCGCCCAGGTTGGCATAGCCGATCCCCAGCGGCCGGAACTTCTCCGAGTTCGCCCCGATCCGGTCGGTCGGGTAGCTGGCATTGCTGACGATGATCTCCATGGCCGAGATCACCGCCTCGCAGGTGTGCCGGAAGCTCGCGACGTCGAACCCCGAGTCCGCGTCGTAGAAGCGCATCAGGTTGATCGATGCCAGGTTGCACGCCGTGTCGTTCAGGAACATGTACTCGCTGCACGGGTTGCTGGCGTAGATGCGGTCGGTGCCCGCGCAGGTGTGCCAGTCGTTGATCGTGGTGTCGTACTGGATCCCGGGGTCGCCGCAGGACCAGGCGGCCTCCGAGATCATCTTCATGAGGTCGCGCGCCTTATAGGTGTCCATCGGCTGGTGAGAGATCCGGCCGATGGTCTTCCACTCGCCATCCGCGAGGACGGCGTTCATGAAGTCGTCGGTGACCCGCACCGAGTGGTTGGCGTTCTGGTAGGCGATCGAGTCGTAGGCGCCGCCCACGACGTTGAAGCCACCTTCATAGCCGGCGTCGATCAGGGCCCAGGCCTTCTTCTCCTCGACCTCCTTGCAGCGCACGAACTCGGCGATGTCCGGGTGCCCGGCGTCGAGGATCACCATCTTGGCCGCACGCCGGGTCTTGCCACCGCTCTTGATGACGCCGGCGAAGGCGTCGAAGCCCTTCATGAACGAGA
>JBKKAU010000364.1:0-12697 GCA_046714475.1 Thermoanaerobaculia bacterium | reverse complement strand
TCGCCCAGCAGCGGCTCTGGTTCCTCAACCAGTACGAGCCGGACAGCCCCGAGTACAACATCCCCCAGGGCTTCCGGCTCGTCGGCCCGCTCGACGCCGACGCCCTCCGCCGCACGCTCGACGCCATCGTCGCCCGTCACGAGGCGCTGCGCACCACCTTCCAGGCGGTCGACGGCGAGCCGATGCAGAGCCTCGCCGAGCGGCTGGTCGTCGAGCTGCTGGTGACCGACCTCTCCGCTCATCCCGACGGCGAAGGCGAGGCCCTGCGCGCCGCCGCCGAGGACTCGCGCCGGCCGTTCGACCTGCGCATGGGGCCGCTCTTCCGGCCGCTGCTCTTCAAGGTCGCAGCCGACGAGCACCTGTTCTTCCTCAACGTCCACCACGTCGTCTACGACGGCTGGTCGCGCGGCGTCTTCCTCTCCGAGCTGCGGACGATCTACGGCGCGTTCGCCGCCGGGCAACCGTCGCCGCTGCCGGAGCTGGAGGTCCAGTACCTGGACTTCGCCCTCTGGCAGCGCGAGTGGCTCCAGGGCGCGGTGCTGGAGGCCCAGCTCGGCTACTGGCGCGACCGCCTCGCCGGCGCGCCGCCGCTCGACCTGGTCACCGACCGGCCGCGGCCGGCGCTTCGCACCTACAACGGCGACACCGAGCCGGTGCGGCTCTCGAAGGAGATGGCCGGCGCGCTCACCCGGCTCGCCCAGCGCGAGGGGGGCACCCTGTTCGTGGCCCTGACCGCCGCCTTCAAGGTGCTGCTCCACCACTACACCGGCCAGGAAGACCTCGCGGTCGGCACCCTGATCGCCAGCCGCACCCGGCCCGAGATCGAGCCGCTGATCGGTTTCTTCGCCAACACCCTGGCGTTGCGCACCGACCTCTCCGGCGATCCGTCGTTCCGGGCTCTCACGCGGCGCGAGCGCGAGGTGGCCCTCGGCGCGTACGCCCACCAGGACCTGCCGTTCGAAAAGCTGGTCGAGGTGATCCAGCCGGAGCGCGACCTGGCGCGCACGCCGGTCTTCCAGACCATGCTGATCCTGCTCAACGCCCCGGGCGGCGGGCTGGAGCTGGCGGGCCTTCAGATCGAACAGGTGCCGGTGGACAGTCGTACCTCCAAGATGGAGATGACCCTCTACATGATCGAGGGCGCCGAGGGGCTCGACGGCTACCTGGAGTACAACACCGACCTCTTCGACGCGGCGACGGTGCACCGCTTCCTCGGCCACTTCCAGGCGCTCGCCGAAGGCGTCGCCGCCGACCCCGACCGGCCGCTCTCCGAGCTGCCCTGGCTCTCCGAATCCGAGCGGCGCCAGCTCCTGGTCGATTGGAACGACACCGCCGTCGAGGTCCCGGCCGTCTGCCTGCACGACCTGTTCGCCGCCCAGGCGGTCCGCACGCCCGAGGCGCCGGCGGTCGACTTCGAAGGCGAGGTCCTCTCCTACCGCGAGCTGGACGGCCGGGCCAACCGGCTGGCCTGGCACCTGCGCCGCATGGGCGTCGGCCCCGAGGTGCTGGTCGGCCTCGCCATGGAGCGCTCGTTCGACATGCTGGCCGGCGTGCTGGCGGTGCTCAAGGCCGGCGGCGCCTACGTGCCGCTCGACCCCGAGTACCCGCAGGAGCGGCTGGCGTTCATGATGGAGCAGGCGCGCATCCCGGTCCTCCTCACCCAGGAGCGGCTGCTCGAAAAGCTCCCCGCGCACAACGGCCGGATCGTGGCCGTCGACCGCGACGCCGAGCTGATCGAGGAGTACCCCGCCGAGATCGCGCCGCAGAGCGGCGTCCGGCCCGAGAACCTCGCCTACGTCATCTATACCTCGGGCTCGACCGGCAAGCCCAAGGGCGTGCAGATCCCGCACGGCGCGGTGGTGAGCTTCCTGCGCTCGATGAGCAAGGCCCCGGGCCTCGCGGCCGGCGACACGCTGCTCGCCGTCACCACTTTGTCTTTCGACATCGCGGGGCTGGAGCTCTACCTGCCGCTGATCAACGGCGCCAAGGTGGTGCTGGTGCCGCGCGACGTGGCGCAGGCGGGCGAGCAGCTCGCTGACCGGCTGGTGCGGCTGGTGAGCTCGGGCACCGCCGTGATGCAGGCGACGCCCGCCACCTGGCGCCTGCTGCTCGGCGCCGGCTGGACCGGGAACGCGAACCTCAAGGTCCTCTGCGGCGGCGAGGCGCTGCCGCGCGACCTCGCCGACCAGCTCCTCGACGCCTGCGGCTCGCTGTGGAACGTCTACGGCCCGACCGAGGCGACCATCTGGTCGATGCTCCACCGGCTCGAAGGGCGCGGCGGCCCGATCCCGATCGGCAAGCCGATCGACAACACCCAGGTCTACCTGCTGTCGCCGCGCCTCCAGCCGGTCCCGGCCGGGGTGCCAGGCGAGCTGTACATCGGCGGCGCCGGCCTGGCGCGCGGCTACCGCGACCGGCCGGACCTCACGGCCGAGAGGTTCGTCCCCGCCCCCTTCGCGGGCGAGCGGGGCGCGCGGCTCTACAGGACCGGCGACCTGGCGCGGCACCTGGCCGACGGGACTCTGGAGTTCCTCGGCCGCATCGACCACCAGGTCAAGGTGCGCGGCTTCCGCATCGAGCTGGGGGAGATCGAGGCCGTGCTGGCGCAGCACCCGGGCGTTGCCCAGTGCGTGGTGCTGGCGCGGGAGGACACGCCGGGGACCAAACGCCTGGTGGCCTACCTGGTCCCCGAGGCGCACGCGGGGAACGGCAACGGCGCCCCGGCCGGACCCAAGACGCAGGAGCTCAAGGACTTCCTCAAGGAGCGGCTGCCCGAGTATATGGTGCCGGCGCTGTTCGTCACCCTGGAGGCGATGCCGCTCACGCCCAACGGCAAGGTCGACCGCCGCGCCCTGCCCATGCCGGACAAGGGCCGCTCCGACTCGGACAAACCCTATGTGGCGCCGTCGACCCAGGCCGAGCAGACGCTCGCCGCGCTCTGGGCCGAGGTGCTCGGCGTGCCTCGGGTGGGCGTCCACGACGACTTCTTCGACCTCGGCGGCGACTCGCTGACGGTGATCCGCGTCGTCTCCAAGGCCAACAAGGGCGGCCTCGGCATCACCACCAAGCAGCTCTTCCAGAACCGCACCGTGGCCGCGCTCGCCAAGGTCGCCGGCACCACCCACGTGCTCGCCGAGCAGGGGCCGGTGGCCGGCCCGGTCCCGTTCACGCCGGCGCAGCTCCACTTCCTGGAGCTGGCGCACACCAACCCGCGCGTCCACGCCTTGGGCTCGCTGCTCCAGGCGCGCGACACGCTGGACGTAGCCTCGGCCGAGAAGGCGCTCAAGGCGCTCCTCGTCCAGCACGACAACCTGCGGGTGCGGCTGGTCGAGGACGCGGGCGGCGCGCACCTGGTGACCGACGCCCCCTGGGACCGCTTCCGGCTGCCGGTGGTCGACCTGACGGCGCTGCCGCCGGAGCGGCGGGACGAGACCTTCCGCGAGGGCGCGAGCCTCGCCCGCACCTTGGACCTGGCGCGCGGGCCGCTCTTCCGCGGCGTGGTGTTCGACCACGGCGAGGACCAGTTCCTCTTCCTGGTCTCGCACTTCTTCACCGCCGACGTCGGCTCCTGGCAGGTGCTGCTCGACGACTTCGACACCGGCTACCGCCAGGCGCGCCGGGGTAAGCCGGTCCGCCTGCAGGCCAAGACCACCTCGGCCCGGCAGTGGGCCGACCGGCTGGCCGAGCGCGCCCACTCCTCGGACATGAAGCACGAGAAAGATTACTGGCTGTCCGACGCGCGGCGGCGGGCGCCGCGCATCCCGCTCGACTTCCCCGAGGGGGAGAACCGGATGAGCTCCTCGGCTCACGTGCGGGTCGAGTTCACCGAGGAGGAGACTCGGGCGCTGCTCCAGGACGTCCAGCGCGTCTACGGCGTCAAGATCGACGCCCTGCTCCTCGCCTCGGTGCTGCGCGCCTTCGAGCCCTGGACCGGCGGCCGGTCGCTGCTGATCGACCTGCTGGGGCACGGCCGCGAGGCGCTCTACGACGACGTCGACCTGACGCGGACGGTGGGCTGGTTCAACACCATCTACCCGGCCTGCCTGGAGCTGCCCGAGTCCGACGACCCGGTCGAAGGGGTGCAGGCGGTCAACCGCCAGCTGCGCGAGATCCCCAACGGCGGCATCGGCTACGGCATCTTGAGATACCTGAGCCGCGACCAGGACTTCGTCGATCGCATCCGCTCGATGCCGCAGCCCGACATCTTCTTCAACTACTTCGGCGACGACCACTCCAAGGAGCTGGTCTCGATGATGAAGCTGGAGGGATTCGCCGGCTACGCCATGGACCGCGGCACCCGCCGTCTGCGCCAGCTCGCCATCGGCGTCTACGTGCAGCAGGACCGGATGCTCCTCAAGTGGGAGTACAGCAAGAACGTCTTCCGGCCCGAGACGATCGAGGCCGTGGCCCAAAGCTCCCGGGACGCGCTGCGCTGGTACGTGGAGAACTGCGCGAGCCACCGCGGCATGGCTCGGATCTGATCGCATTGCTTTGAATATTCTGGAGGGATAGCCGTCATGTCGGACCCCAAAGCCAAGGGTATGCAGACCTTCGGCGTCATCTGGTTCGGGCAGCTCGTGTCGCTGCTCGGCTCCGGGCTCACCAGCTTCGCCCTGGGTATCTGGGTGCTCAGGCACTCCAACTCGGTCACCGAGTACACGCTGACCATCCTGCTCGCCAGCCTCCCCGGCGTCCTGGTCTCGCCGCTCGCCGGCGCCCTGGTCGACCGCTGGGACCGCCGCATGGTCATGCTCTGGAGCGACATCGGCCCCGGGATCATCACCCTGGCCTACGCCTTCCTCCTCTGGCGGGGAGAGCTCCAGCTCTGGCACATCTATATCGGCGTGGCGCTCAACGCGATCTGCGGCTCCTTCCAGTGGCCGGCCTACATCGCCGCCATCACCATGCTGGTTGAGCGCAAGGACTACGGCCGCGTCAACGGCATGCTGGAGTTCGGCCAGGCCGGCACCAGCATCGCGGCGCCGGCCCTGGCGGCGGCCCTGCTCAGCTTCATGGACCTTTCGACGATTCTTGTCCTCGATTTCGTCACCTTCTTGTTCGCTGCCGGCACTCTACTGTTGATACGCATCCCGAAGCCGGAGCTCAGCGAGCATGGGGAGGAGGGGAAGGGCTCCATCTGGAAAGAGGCCGGCTACGGCTGGACCTACATCCGGGCGCGGCCTGGGCTGATGCACCTGCTCCTGTTCTTTGCCATGGTGAACCTGGTGGCGAGCCTCTGCGGCGTGGCCCTGATCCCGATGGTCTACGGCTTCGCGTCGGAGGCGGGCGTCGGCACCATCATGTCGCTGGTAGGCGTCGGCATGCTCCTGGGCGGTTTCATCATGACCGCCACGGGAGGACCCAAGCCGCGCGTCTACGGCGTGCTCGGCGGCGGGCTGCTGTTCAGCCTCTGCTTCGTGCTGGTGGCGATCAAGCCGTCGCTGCTACTGGTCGGGATCGGAGTGACGTTGTGGTACATCGGCATCCCGATCATGAACGCCAGCAGCACGGCGATCTGGCAGTCCAAGGTCGCCCCCGACGTCCAGGGACGGGTCTTCTCGATGCGCCGCATGATCGCGCAGTTCACGATCCCGATCGGCGACTTCGGCGCCGGCCCGCTGGCCGACAAGGTCTTCAACCCGCTGATGGCGGCCGGCGGCCCGCTCGCCGGCAGCGTCGGCGGGGTGATCGGGGTCGGCCCCGGACGCGGCATCGCCCTGATGTTCCTGGCGATGGCCGCCGTACCCGGCCTCGCCGCGGTCTGGGGGCTGCTCAACCCGCGGCTCAGGAACGTCGAGGCCGAGCTGCCCGACGCCGAGAAGAAGGCGGCGCCGGCGCCGGTCGAGGAGACCGAAGCCGCCGCCGCCGATGTGGAAGTACCGGAGCAGGCCACCGCATAAAGGCCTGAGGCGTCTCCGGGCGCCTGTTTCAAATTGATGTTTTTTCTTTTGTTGTCGAGGAGGGTAGAGATGAGTTTGCGATTCCGTCCCGCGACGGCCGCCTGCGGCCTGTTGGCGGCGGCTCTGGTCCTCGCCCTGCCGGGCGCGGCCTTTGCCAAGTCCAACCAGGCCCACCAGTCCGAAACGCCGCCGGTCGAGCTTCCCGATCCCGAAGCCCCGCTGCGCCAGTTCGAGGTCGCCCCGGCCACCTCCGAGGTCAAAGTCGACGGCGTCCTCGACGAAGAGGCGTGGAAGTCGGCCACGGTGATCGACCTCCCCTATGAATGGTTCCCCGGCGACAACGTCACGCCCAGGGCGAAGACCGACTCGCTGGTCACCTTCGACGACGAGCACCTCTACATCGCGTTCCGTGCCTGGGACCCCACGCCGGCGGCGATCCGGGCGCACCTGATGGACCGCGACGTGATCGGCCCGTTCGTCCAGGACGACCACGTCGGGATCAACCTCGACACCTTCAACGACGAGCGCCGGGCCTACCAGTTCCGGATCAACCCGCACGGCGTGCAGGTGGACGCGGTCTTCTCCGAGATGGACGGCCTGGAGGACTTCTCCTGGGACGCCATCTGGAGCTCGGCGGGCCATATCGACGAGCAGGGCTACACCGTCGAGATGGCGATCCCGTTCAAACAGCTCCGCTTCCCGCGCACCACCGGCCCCCAGACCTGGGGGTTCGAGGCCTTCCGCAACTATCCGCGGAACGTCCGCTACCGGATGTCCTCGCGCTACACCGACAAGGGCAAGGAGTGCCTGCTCTGCCAGGAGAACAAGGTCAGCGGCTTTCAGGGGATCGCGCCCGGCCGCAACCTCGAGCTGACCCCCACCGTGACCTCGCAGCGCGAGGACGCGGGGGACGGCGGCGCGCTGACGCAAGGCGAGGCCCAGACCGAGCCCGGCATCACGGCGCGCTGGGGCATCACCCCCAACGTCAGCCTGAACGCCACCATCAACCCCGACTTCTCGCAGGTCGAGGCCGACGTGGCGCAGCTCGCCATCAACACCCGCTTCGCCCTGTTCTATCCCGAGAAGCGGCCGTTCTTCCTGGAGGGGGCCGACCTCTACCTGACGCCCCTCGAAGCGGTCTTCACCCGCACGGTCGCCGAGCCGTCCTGGGGGATGAAGCTCAACGCCAAGGAGGGCCGGCACGCCGTCGGCGTGTTCATGGCCGAGGACGACCGCACCAACCTGATCCTCCCCGAGAACCAGGGCTCGCGGCTCGCCTCGCTCGAGCAGCCGGTCACCAGCGGCGTGGTCCGCTACCGCCACGACCTGGGGACCCGCTCCACCCTCGGCGTGCTCTACACCGGCCGCGAGGGGGACGATTACCACAACCGGGTGGGCGGCATCGACGGCTTCTTCCGCCTCACCGGCTCGGACACGGTGCGCGTCCAGTACCTCTCCTCGCAGACCCTCTATCCGGAGAGCTTCCGGGAGGGCTACGGCCTGAACGAGCTCGACCTCTCCGGCGACGCCTTCAAGGTCCAGTACGACCACTTCGCCCAGAACTGGAAGGCGTTCGCCCGCTATACCGACCTCGATCCCCGGTTCCGCGCCGACAGCGGCTTCATCCCGCGGGTGGACATCAAGACCACCGAGGCGCAGTTCGAGCGCATCTACCGCGGCACCAACGACAGCTGGTACGCGCAGATGAGCTACGGCGCGCGCGGCCTGCGGACCGACGACCACGGCGGCCGGCAGACGGACGAGAACGTCGAGCTGTTCGGCACGCTCTGGGGGCCGATGCAGTCCTACGTGGAGGTCGACATCGCCAGCAAGAAGGAGCTGGCGGGGACCGAGCTGTTCAGCCTGCAGCAGCAGCGGCTCTACTTCCGCATCGCCCCGAGCGGCGACGTGCGGCTGGGCCTCGACGTCCGCCTCGGCGACGAGATCGACTACAACAACTCGCGCCTCGGCGAGATCACGCTGCTGAGCCCGATGGTGCAGCTCCGCCTCGGCCGCCGCGTCAACCTCCAGCTCAGCTACCTGCTGCAGAAGCTGGAGATCGACGAAGGCGAGCTGTTCACCGCCTCGCTGCCGCAGATGGAGCTGGTCTACCAGTTCAACGTGCGGACCTTCGTGCGCGCCATCGTCCAGTACACCGACATCGAGCGCAACACGGCCCTCTACGGCGGCAAGCCCGAGGATCAGGACCTCTTCGGCCAGTTCCTCTTCTCCTACAAGCTGAATCCGCAGACGGTGCTCTTCGTCGGCTACACCGACTCCCGCGTCGGCGCGCAGAACATCCCGCTGGAGCAGACCAACCGCAGCTTTTTCATGAAGCTCGGGTACGCGCTGCTGTTCTAGGGTGGGATGGGGGCGCGATCCCGGGATCGTGCCCCCCTGTTTCGGGAGCTACTCGACTTCCAGGTTGTAGACCCAGCGTGCCGGGGGGACGCGACGCCTCTGCAAGCACATACGACGCTCGAGGAAGGGAGACTCGATCCAGCCCTCGGAATCCGTTGCCATCGACCTGTAACTGCCGTCTTCGAGTCTCAGGATCTCGAAGCGGAGGACATCCTCCCGGGCATCGACCCGCCACAGTTCTGGAACTCCGGCGTTCGCGTACAAAGGTGGCAGGCGGCGGAGATCCTTCTTCACCGATCCGTCGCTCACGATCTCGACGACCAGATCGGGAGAGCCTTCAAGCTCGATGTACCTGCCGGGTCGTTCTCCAACTGAGGGGATTTCAAGGACGCGGCCGCTGTTCAGGGTCGTCCACAGAATCGCGACCACATCCGGCTCCACCGAGAGGTCGGCATCGGGCGAGCTGATCCGCGCCCGGTCCACGAAGACGACTCCCAGGTCTTTCTTGGCGATCAGGGCATGGAGAAGAGCCGCGATCTCCAGTTTGACCGTGCCATGGGTGTAGAGGTCCTCGGGGCTCATATCCACCTCGATGTCGCCGGCGAGGTAGTCGATACGGCCCGTCTCGGGGAACTCGTCCGAGCGCGCCCAGAGGCGGAAGCCCTCCAGGTCCCGTGCTTGCGCGGGGATACGGAGTTGCTGTTCCACGATAGGCATCGGCGTGCTCCTTCCGTTTTCAAGCTACCACATGTGGTCCTTTCCGGGTGGTCCACCCGGCATAGGACCCGCGTGTACAATGCCTTCGATGAACGCCGCGCGTCGTACCCTCGGTTGCTGGATCTTCGCGGCCTTTCTGGAGCGCGGCTGCGATCCGACGACCGCGCGGCTGCCGCGCCCGGTGCGCAGCGTCCGTCCTTTGACTTCGCGGGAGCTGGCGGAGCTCAACCCGCTCGCCGGCTCCCTGGTGCCGGTCACCAACCTGCGCCGGCTTTCACCGCGGCGTCCTTGACACGCCCTGGGCCCGGCCATACGCTTTTCGACCCAATGATTCCTACGAGATAGCGAGGAGAGACCATGTTCAAGCGGCTCGCACGCGTCATCAAATCGTGGATGGGCTTCTTCATCTCCTTCGCCGAAGACCCGGAGGTCATGCTCCAGGAGTCGATCGAGGAGATGCGCAACACCCTGCCGCGCCTGAACCAGATCCTGATCACCACCCGCGCCACGGTGATCCGGCTGGAGCAGGAGCGGGATGAGCTGCAGAGGAAAGAGAAGCAGCTCACCCACTCGATCCAGGCCGCTCTCAAGGAGGGCAGCCCCGAGGCGCGCAAGATCGCCGAGACCGACGCGCTGACCCTGCAGCAGGTGCGCCAGGACCTGGCCGCCACCAGCGAGCAGCTCCTCGCCTCCCAGAACGCCTTCCAGAACGCCCAGATCTCGGTCGACGACATCAAGGGCAAGCTGCGCGGCCGCATCGAGCAGGCGCGCAAGGCCATCCAGGAGTCCAAGAAGGCCGAGGTCATGCGCAGCGCCGCCAGCGCCCTTTCCGAGCTCGACACCTACGGCACCGCCGCGACCGCCGACAAGTACCTCGAAGAGATCAAGCAGAAGGTCGCCGAGTCCAAGGCGGCGGTCGAAGTGGCGACCGGCGGCCTCGACATCGACCGCATCAAGGTGGAGCGCAAGGCCCGCGATCTCCAGGCCCAGAGCATCCTGTCGGAGTTCGAGGTCGAGATGGGGCTCAAGCAGCCCGACGCCACCCCCGAAGCCGCTCCCTTCGGCACCACCGGTACGGCGCAGGCCACCCCCGAGCCCCAGCGCACCCGGGAAGGCGGGTAACCGGCCGGCGTGACGTTCCTCCTGCTCCTGCTCGCCGCGGCCGGCCTGGCTGTGCCGGTCGCCTGGTGGTCCGGCAAGCGGAGCACCGCCGCCGCGGCGCGCAAGGCGCTCGCCGCCCTGCCGGTGCCCGGCCAACCCCTGACCCAGGAGCAGCAGTACGCGGCGCTCGCGCCCGTGGTCCGCAAACGCTTCGACAGCCTGCGCCAGCTCTGCGCCCGCATCCAGGCGAATTACCGCGCGCTCTCGCCCGAGAGCCAGGGGATGCTGGCCGACCAGGAGGCGAAGTTCGACGTCCTCCTCGCCGCCAGCCTCCAGCGGCTCTGGCTGATCCAGAAGTACGACGAGATGATCGGCCCCTTGAGCGAGACCCAGACCCGCCGGGAGATCGGCAAGCTCAAGGAGTCGCTGGCCGCCTCGGGCCTCGAGCCTCGCACGCGCGAGGCGCTGGAGAAGAACCTGGGGATCAAGGAGCAGATCCTGCAGACGGTGCGGCAGAACGTCGCCAGGCGCGCGGCGCTGCTCGCCGAGCTCGACTCGCACGAGAGCCTGCTCCAGCTCCTGCTCCAGAAGTCGGTCGCCGCCACCGACGCGGCGGGCTTCTCGATCCAGGTCGACGAGGTGCTCGCCCAGGCCGAGGCCGACGCCGCGAGCGTCGCGGAGATGGAGCGCTTCGTCAGCTCGCTGCCGGACCCCGCCGGCGGACCCCGCCTTTCGGACAAGCTCAAGCAGCGATAGGAGACTTTTCATGACGACCGCCGCCCCCTCGCCCGCCGCCTTCATCGAGTCGCTCCCCACCTGGGGGGCCGAGCTGGTGCGCGCCGTCTGGGCCAAGCAGGCCAACACCTTCGCCCTCCACGGCGTGCCGGCCGACCTGGTGCCGGTGCGCGGCGGCGCGGGCCTGCGTTTCCTGTCGCTCGACGACTTCCTGGTCCAGGAGCTGTTCTCGGGCTGGTCTTCGATCCTCACCTACAACCGCGCCGAGGGGCTGGGCTTCGCGACGACCGCGGCGCGCGGCCATTTCCAGGATCGTCTGCGCAGCTACGACGCAGTCCACGGCACCCACTGGGCGGATGGGCTGCCGCGCGATCCGGCCAACTCGTTCGCGCTGCTCGACTCCTACTTCCGGCACTGCGCCGCGCTCCAGCCGGCGCGCCCGGTCGTGCTGCTGCTGCCGTACGCCGAGACCGTCGTCCCCGCCGCCGAGGCCGCCTACCGCACGCCCGAGGACCGCGCCGTCCTGGTCTATCTCCGGAAGTGGTCGCAGAGCCCGGCGCTCCTGGCCAAGAACATCGTCGTCGTGCTGGTGACCGAAGTCCTGGCCGAGCTGGACCCCAAGCTGCTGCGCTCGAACTCCATGCGCGAGATCGAGATCGTGCGCCCCAACATGGAAGAGCGGATCGAGTTCCTGCAGGCGGTGCGCGCCGCCGACTGGTACCAGCGGCGCTCCGAGCTGTCCGCGGTGCGGCTCGCCGAGCTGACCGCCGGCATGACGCGGGTGCAGCTCGGCCAGCTCCTGGACGGCGCCGACGCCCATTCCGAGCCGCTCACCCGCTCCGAGGTGCGGCGGGTCAAGAAAGAGGTCATCGAGACCGAAGGCCAGGGCCTGCTCGAATACGTCGAGCCCAAGTACGACCTGTCGATGGTGGCGGGGATGCCCATGGTCAAGGACCGGCTGCGGCGCGCCGCCCGGGCGATCGCGCGCGGCAACCCGGCCGCGGTGCCGATGGGCTACCTGGTCTGCGGGCCGGTGGGGAGCGCCAAGACCTTCCTCGTCGAGTGCTTCTCGCACGAGATCGGCTTCCCCTGCGTCAAGCTCAAGAACTTCCGCTCCATGTGGGTCGGCTCGACCGAGTCGAACCTGGAGCGGATCTTGAAGATCCTCTCCTCGCTGACGCCCGTAGGCGTCGTGATCGACGAGGCCGACGCCGCGCTCGGCAACCGCGAGCAGCAGGGCGACTCCGGCACTCAGAACCGCGTCTTCGCCCAGATCGCGGCCTTCATGGGCGACACCAGGAACCGCGGCAGGATTCTCTGGTTCCTGATCACCGCCCGTCCGGACCTGCTGCCGATCGACCTTAAACGCCAGGGCCGGGCGGAGGAGCACATCCCGCTCTTCTACCCGGAGACCGTGGCCGAGTACGACGAGCTCTACCAGGTGATGATCAAGAAGCTGGCGATCCGGACCCAGGTCACCGACGTCTCGACGGTGGCGACCAAAGAGCAGCTCTTAGGCCTCTCGGGCTCCGACCTCGAAGCCGTGCTGGTCCGCGCCATCCTGGAAGCCGAAGCCGCCGAATCGTCCGAGGTCACCGAAGAGCACCTGAAAAAGGCGTTCACCGACTTCATCCCCATGGTGAACTCACTCGAGCGCGAGATGCAGACCCTCTGCGCCGTCCTGGAGAGCACCAGCCGCGAGCTCCTCCCCGAGCGCTTCAGAGACCTCGACCGCGCCGCCATTCAGGCCCGAGTCCAGGAGATCAAGCGGACCCTGCGGTTGATGTAGGGGCGGGCAGCGCTTCTCACCCTCCTCTGATTCAAGAGGGCGGTGGTGCCTCCCCCCCTGGGCGGGAGGGCGGTAGGGAGCGGGGGAGGTCAGG